>NZ_JBGONO010000013.1:0-159839 GCF_041439165.1 Enterovibrio sp. FF113
TGACGATTATCACCATTTCAATATCATCGAGAAGAAGAACAACATTCGCTTAGATCGAGAACAAGTGGAAGGCTTTGAAGTCGATGAAGCTGCGATTGAAGCGTTAGCGGCGGTGGAAAAACCGATGGCTAAGCCTGAAGGTACAGGCAAGAAGAAACGCAAAAAACAATCGTTTATTCCAGAAGATGTTTGGTTGAGAAAATAGTCGAATAAAGCCAGGTAAGCGACAAGTAGCGACCTGAGAAAAACAAAGCCATCCGAGCCACTCGGGTGGCTTTTTTGTTTGGAGTGCTCTGCTTATTGATTTAGTCAGTTGTTGGCTCGAGGAAAGAAGGAATCGCCAGTATTTCATCGTTGATCCAGCGAAGAAGCATGTGTCCAAACTGCGTTGAGATATCCTCATCTGGGAAGTTCTCCATCAATTTCGCACCAATGTCATTTAACGTCTCACCAGCGCGCACATAACCAATGGCCTCAGACTCGATGGGTGAGAGGCTTCTAAAGTGCGGTGAATGGCCTTTTCGCCAAATCAAAACATCAACAGACTGTTGCAACGGTTCAACCGTCGGCGGTGTCCCGTCTTGATCGATGGCATGCCAGATATCGAGCGTATTGAAGTGGAGTGTAATGATGCTGAGCGTCGGCACCGCGCGAAGACTGCCATTTTCAGGATTGTCACTGGCAATATGCTGCAAGTGTTCCAATGTCATTATTGCACTGTCTGTGCCATCAAAGGCGCGACGTAATGTCCAATCTAAGTTGGCGAGCTCTGCTACCTCCAAATCAGCAGCGAGTTGCTCTGCCAAATATTGCGGAAACTCTTCGCCGTACAATCCAATGTTGTTGTAGACAGAGGTATGGCTTTGCACATAACTGGCAGCGAATTGATTAAACCAATCATCACCCAGATAAGTGACGGTATGCCCGAAGGTGTCTCTCAGTACGTCGATCAGCCTTACGCGGTAGGCATTGTGATAAATCGCCAAGCGTTCTTTAGAGGGTAAACGCTGTGCCGCTTGGTTTACCCAGCTTGCATCTGCGCAGTCATCATCCAATACGATGCGCTGAAAACTGTTTTGAATGGTTAACAGACTCATGCCACACCTTTTTCATTCAGTACGTTGTTGGCAATGGAACGGGCGGTATCTAACTCTTCAAGCAACTCTGCCAGCGGCGGAATATTATCATCACGTTCGACCATGGTTGGCGTATCACCAAAGCGTTTTAGGGCTTGTTCGTAAAGTGCCCATACGCCATGACAAACAGGGTGGTCGTGGGTATCAATTAAGTGATCGCCATTATCCAGATGACCCGCCAAATGGAACTGCTGAACACTGCCTACAGGAATGCCATTAAGGAAATCAGTTGAAGAGAAGCCGTGATTGAACGCACTGACATAGATATTATTAATGTCGAGTAACAGTTTGCAGCCGGTGGTTTGGCTTATCGCTGAAAGGAATTCCCATTCTGTCATTTCAGACGCGGTAAATTCGACGTAGCTGGACACATTTTCCAAAACGAGCGGGCGTTGCAAAACGTCCTGAGCTTGATGAATGTTACGAACGACGACATCTAATGCTTCTTGCGTGAAGGGCAGTGGCATCAAATCATGCAGCTTTCGACCATGAACGCCACTCCAGCATAGGTGATCAGACACCCACATAGGTTCAATGCGTTGTTCAAGGGTTTTAAGTTTGTTGAGGTATTCTTTATCCAGACCATTCACTGAACCAATGGACATGGACACGCCGTGCATGACCATGGGGTAATTGGCACGAATGCGGTCGAGCATGGCCAACGGCTTACCACCGTTGACCATGTAGTTGTCAGAAATGACTTCAAGCCAATCGACCGGTTGAGGCGCAGTCAGAAAATCGTTGTAATGCTGAGTGCGCAGTCCCAGACCGAAGCTTGATGTCATATCACTTCTCCAACCGATTACTTAATATCAGAGATTGTGCCGCCAGCATCTAGGCATTCTTTTGCTTTCATGCCTTTGAAGCCGTGTCCACCACACTGGTTTTGTCCCTTACACGCGTGCTCTGCCGTCTTACAATCAGAGTTACCTTTGCAAGAATGAATGCCATAGCAGTGAACTTTGTCGCCCGCGCCAATTGCAGCGCCCATGCTACCCACTGGTGCTTCCGCGGCAAATGCTGCGCTGGTGCTCATTGCTAGTGCCAAAGCTACAGAAGCAAAAGTGGCGCTTTTTTCAATCTTATCCATGTATATTTCTCCAATATATTTGTATGGATCGGTAGGCAATAGTGTGTTTTAAATGAATTAAATAGGAGTACTGCCACCTATGTTTTACCGTATGTTGAATCTCTATAAATAGAATGATTAAGGCTATTTCGAGTTCCTGAAAAAAGACCCATGGTGCTTGGTTTTTATTTCAATTAATTAAAGGTAAAATGACATTTAATTCTCAATGTATTGTTTTAAAATAAGAATTTTCTCGTATTAATTTCAAATATTGCATTCTCAATGATGCTTAATTCAATCAAGACCTTTGGGTTTTTAAAGTGAGAATAGAGTATTGAATACAAGGATAGGATACTTATTGAATATTTATAAATATCCTAACTGCCGATTGGCGTTATTTAGTGAAAGATGAATGCGTGAATGTATTTTCTTAGTAATAAGTGTGACATCAACAACTCACTGATTTACGCGCTATTTCTTGAAGCGCATTAAACGTCTCAAAACGTTGGTAATGAAGTGTTTGGGTCGCACCTTTTTGAGGGGTGAAGTGCGCGGTGAAGTTCGACATGTTTGCCATGGCAGCATGTATATCAGCGTGAATGCCAGCGGCGACGCTTCCTAGAATGGCAGAACCGAGCAAAACAGGTTCTTCCGTCGCTGGCGCGGTCACTTCACGGCCTGTGGTATCGGCTAACAGTTGACGCACAAAATCGCTTCTTCCTGCTCCTCCGCTTATCACAATACGTTCAATCTTCGCACCTGCTTGATCTTGTGCTTCGATGATTTGGCGAAGTCCATAACCAATGCCACAAAGACCGGCGACATAAAGTGCAATCAAGCTATTCAGTCCATTTTCTAACCCTAAGCCAGAGATCACTGCGCGCGTGTGCGGGTCGGCATGGGGCGCGCGATTGCCGAGAAATTCAGGAACGACATGTAGCCCCTTTGCGAGTGCGCCTGAATTTGATTCACCACCTAATCGCAGCTCGGCTTGTTCAATGAGCCATTCGACAAGAGATAGCCCAGATTGCGCGGCGTGTATCTCTGCCGTGGTTCTGTACGGGTGGAACGCCAACAATGCCTCTATGGCGGCGCCTGCGGCAGATTGACCGCCCTCGTTGAGCCAAAGCTGAGGCACCATGGCGGAATAGTAGGGGCCCCAAACGCCCGGAACAAATACAGGTTGTTGTGTCGAGGTCATGGTGCAAGATGATGTGCCAAACACATAAGCGAGGTTTGCGGTCGCGCCGCCGCCATTTTCAACGCCAATCGAGCCGATACCGCCTGCATGAGCGTCGATCAAACCCGCAGCGACGGGGGTTCCTTCACACAACCCAAGCGCTTGAGCCGCTTCTTTGCTGAGTCCGTTTCCTAAAGGCGTTCCTGCTGACACCACCTGAGTGCCAATACGTGTAAACCCCTCATCAGATAAGGCACTAAGCCCGATGGCGTCGAAATAGCTTTTGTCCCATGAATCCTCATGAGCCATGTAAGTCCATTTGCAAGTTAACGTGCAGACGGAGCGTGCCAAATCGCCCGTTGCACGCCACGTTAAGAAATCGGTTAAATCCATAAATTGCCATGCTTTTTCAAACACGTCAGGGCGATGTTCTTTCAGCCAAAGCAGCTTAGGGGTTTCCATTTCCGGTGAAATTCGACCGCCGACATAATCAAGCACGCGATGACCAATGCCATTGATGCGATCTGCTTGTTCCAGGGCGCGGTGATCCATCCACACCATGATATTGCGTTCAGGCAGGGAAGGGTCGCCAACAGGCAAAGGTTCACCGCCTTTGCCGAGCACCACTAACGAACACGTCGCGTCAAAGCCAATGCCGACAAGGTGTTCAGCAGCAATGCCCGAGGTAGATATTGCGCCGCGCACGGCGGTGACAACGGCTTGCCAAATGTCGTTGCTGGATTGCTCGACGATGTTGCCTTCATCTTTGAAAATCTGAATATCGCACTTATCTGTGCCGATCAAGTCGCCATCGGTAGAAAAAATGCCAGCACGTGCGCTGCCTGTGCCCACATCAATACCTAAAACGTATTGCGGAGTATGAGTTGATTCGGTCATGGTGTTAGCCTCCGCTCGCGCTACAAATCAACGCTGTTAGGCAAGATGACCATGTCTCGAACCACCACGCCGGGTGGTCGCGTCAACATGAATAAAACCGCCTCTGCGACTTCTCGTGGTTGCATGAGTGAGCCATTGGCTAAGGCTTCTTCCATCTTCTCTTTCGGCCAATCATCCAGTAATGCGGTGACCACTGGCCCTGGCAGCACCGCGCCCATGCGAATGCCGTGTTCAGACACCTGACGGCGCGTGGAATGCACGAACGCCTGAACCGCAAATTTCGAGGCGGTGTAAATCGGTTCCCACACAACAGGTACAACGCCAGCCACAGAACTGGTGAAAAGTATGTCACCAGATCTACGCGCTATCATCGCAGGCAAAACAGCACGAACGCTGCGAAATGCCGCATTGATATTGAGGTTAAGCACGCGATCCCATTCATCTGGGTCGCCTTCGGCAGCAGCACCGCCGACATAAGCGCCGGCGTTAGCATGGAAAATATCGAGATCGCCAACCAGTGCGTGAATGCTATCGCCCAGTGCAGAGACTTGGGCGTTATCAAATAAATCCACCACAAGCGGTATTGCGTTCTCGCCCAACTCTTCACAAAGGGCGTTGAGCCTGTCTTCTGCGCGATCAATCAGAACAACGCGCGCGCCTTGCTCAATTAAAATTGTTGCGCAAGCCAGACCAATTCCGGAGGCTGCGCCAGTAATAGCAGCGGTTTTTTTTACTAAAAGATTATTCATTTTCAATCCTTTTCTGACTCTGTTTCGGCGTTTAAGCGCGACCGTGGCTCGCACGGGATTTACGGGCGAGTGAGTCGACGATAACTGCAATGGCGAGTACCGCACCTGTGATCATGTAACGTAGGGATGAACTCAGATTGAGCAGGGTTAACCCGTTTGAAATCGCCATGATGACAAGCACGCCCAGCAAGGCTGACCATGCAGAACCACGACCACCAAACAACGATGTACCGCCGATGACCGCCGCCGCAATGGCATTCAGGTTGACATCGCCAGTGCCGGCTTGTTGGCTGGCAGATGCCAAGCGAGAAGCCGCGAACACGCCACCCAGTGCCGCAAAGGTTGAGCAGACGATAAACGCCGACATGCGAATTTGTTGCACCTTGATGCCTGAGCGCCTTGCCGCCTCTGCGTTTCCGCCCACCGCAAACATAGAGCGTCCCCACTTGGTGCGTGTGAGCGCGTAATCGAGGATCACCACAAACAACACGAACACACCAAACATCCATGGCACGCCTCGGCCAAGTTCGAGGTAAAACACGGCAAAGACCAAGCATACCGTCAGCACTGCCGCTTTGAGCAGCGGAACACTCATACCCGCCGATGACAGATTGGCGGCGACGCGGCTTTTGTTGTTGCGCAGCGCGCTAACAATGATCACCACACCCGGTGTTAATGCGACCAAATAGGAAAACCAACCCGGCATGATCATGATTTGACCAAAACGCACCAATGCAGAGGTGAAGGGCAGGTTGATCGAGCCTGTTGGCCCAAGAATATAAAGCTGGAAACCGAGCAGCGCGAGCAGGCCTGACAAAGTGGCAACAAAGCTCGGCATATCGAAACGATTTCGCAGAAAACTATAGATTGCGCCAACGGCTGCGCCCGTTAACAGCGAGGCGAAGATGGCAATCGGCAACGCAAAACCCGCGTTTACCCATAGTACGCCAATGAGCGCTGAGGATAATCCGCTCATCGAACCAATCGAGAGGTCGATTTCGCCCAGCAAGAGCACACAGACAACACCCAACGAAATCAATCCCACTGCGGCGGCATCAAACAGCAAATTGACCAAGTTGTTCGGGGCAATAAAGACCGGATTCAGCGAGGTGAACACAGCCGAAATCAACACAAGGCCGATAACAACAGGCAGCATGCCTAAGTCACCAGAGCGTACACGATCGATAAACCCGCGAAACGCACCCGCGATGCCACTGTCATAGCGGACACGAGAATCTGCACGGTCAAACTTGGGTAGCGGTGCATTGGACTGTTCATTGTTACTCATGAGATGTCCTCCCCAGCAGCGGCTATTTTGGCCTCACGACGGGAGACAGAGTTTTCACTTGCCCCTGTGATTGCCGCCACAAGTTCTTGATGAGATGTTTCTGCGGTGAAAACCCCATTGTTCTGACCAAGCCTTAACACGACGATGCGATCGGCGACGGCGCGAACATCATCCATGTTATGGGAAATCAAGATAACGCCGTGTCCACGCTCGCGAACACGTTCTATCAAGTTCAGCACTTCTGCCGTTTGTGCAACGCCCAATGCGGCGGTAGGTTCATCCAACATGATGATCTGAGGGTCTAGCAACAATGAACGGGCAATGGCGACGGTTTGTCGTTGGCCGCCAGACAACGAGGCGACAGGTTCGCGAACAGATGGAATACGCGCCGCTAACTCTTGCAACAGCGTCCATGCACGCACTTCCATTTGCACTTCGTCCATGCACCACGGAGACACTTCGTGCCCGAGAAAAAGGTTGGAAACCACATCGAGGTTTTCACACAGCGCCAAGTCCTGAAAAACCGTGGCAATGCCAAGCTCCAAGGCTTCACCAGGGGTGTCTAATGACACTTCTTTACCCAGATATTTGATGGTGCCTGAAGTGGGCTGGTGTACGCCCGCCAAGACTTTCACCAGTGTAGATTTGCCCGCGCCATTATCGCCAACCAAGGCGACGACTTCGCCAGCATGGACATCAAGGTCGATGTTTTCCAGCGCAGTAACCGCGCCAAATTGCTTGCATACGCCACTAAGGTTAAGGATTAACTCTCCGCGACTCGCGATTGAATGTGACTGCTCCATGCTCTTCTCCACCTAAGTAATGAGAGCGCGCCGCCAACGTTCTGGCGGCGGCATGTGTGATGATGAAAACGATGGTGTGATAAACGCTATGGCGTGATGCCAAGCTTCGCGCATGCGGTTGCATATTCTGCTGTGCAGACGGCACTTGGCGATTGAATGCCCGCATCAAAGATCTCTTGTTTGATGTTCGCTTGTGTCACAACAGCAGGGACAAACAATTGAGATGGTGTGTTGTAAAGCGACATTTCAGCCTTTGGCGTGTCGCCATTCAACAAGGTAACGGCGACTTCAGCAGCAGCGGCGGCAACAATTTCAGAGGGTTTTGAAATGGTGTTGTATTGGTCACCCGCGATAATCAATTGAAGTGCTGCGATGGTGGCATCGTTACCCGTTACAGGAGGAAGGGGGTTCACACCTGCGGCTTTCAGTGCGGCAATCGCGCCACCCCCTGTGCCGTCGTTAGCCGCGACAATACCCGTGATTTTGTCACCAAATCGCGTGATTTGACCCGCAGTCCATTCTTGCGCTTTTGGTGGTGCCCAATCTGGCGTATCAAATTCTGACAGGGTAACGTATGGCGATGCGTCTAGCGCACGGTCGATGCCATCACGGATTAAACCCGCAGCAGCATCAGTTGGTGAACCGTTGATTTGTAAAACACCAGCACCTTCAGGAACGCCGGATTGCTTAAGTTGCTCAACCAAAGATTGTGCAATAGCATAACCGATGCCTTCGTTGTCAAATGACACGTAGAAATCAGCCGGGTAATCGGGGATAGGGCGGTCGTATGCGATAACTTTGACGCCCTGAGATTTGGCGATTTGCACTAACGCCGCAGCAGCAGAAGAATCGACAGGATCGAGCACGATCACTTCAGCACCTTGCGCAATCACTGAGTTGAACTGTTGTTGTTGCAGCGCCACATCGGCGTTGCCGTTTTGATAAATGAGTTTGCAGTCGGGACAAAGTGCGTTCATCGCAGTTTTAAAGCCCGGCCAATCGTGTTCTTCATACCGGGTGGATGCTTGGTCTGGCATTAGGAAAGCCACAGTTTGAGCGATGGCAGCAGAAGCAAACAGGGTTGCTGCGACACTAGAAAGTGCGGCTATCTTAGTTAACTTGGTCATTTTATCCTCCGTAATGCTGAGTATGCGCAGGAGCTTTTTGAGGATGATTGCACAAACAATCACCGACTACTCTGAACTTCCTATTCGATTAATTAGCCCAGCGATTCCTTAACTAAGCGCTCAACTAAACGAGAAAGAAGATGTTTTCGAAGTACAAAACCTTCTGCACTGTCGATATTGAACGGCATCTCAACGGACATTGATAAGCTGCTCAATCGATTGTGCATCTTTGCACCATCGTTTAAACTGCGTCAACATCTTGTTAACAACTCAGTGTGAAATTTAACCATCATGGTTTGTTTTTCTCAGAGTTGAGCCGTTTTCTCACCTTACTGTGGCGAATAAGAACAGAATGAAAAAAGAGACGAAACGAACAACCATCTATGATTTAGCGACCCGCATAGGCGCTTCACCAAGTTCGGTAAGCTCAGTGTTGAATGGGACGTGGAAGAAGAGACGGATCAGTGCAAAGCTCGCCGAACGTGTGTTGCAGTTAGCAAAAGAAGAAGGCTATGCGGTGAACGCTCAAGCCAGCTTGCTGCGGCGTGAGCGATCAAACATTGTGGGTATGATTGTTCCGAAATACGACAATCGCTATTTCGGTGACATTGCCGAAAAATTTGAATCCATGGCGCGTTTGCGTGGGCTTATTCCTGTTGTTACCTGTACCCAACGAAGCCCTGACCTAGAGTTTGATGCTGCGCGCGAACTGGTTTCCTATCAAGCTGAATGCCTGATTTCAACGGGCGCGACTGACCCAGACCGTATCTCCGATTTTTGTCATGCGGCAGGCGTTCAATCCATCAATATGGATTTGCCCGGTAGCAAAACAGCGTCCGTGATTTCAGATAACTATGCGGGGGCGTTTGAGCTGACGCAGTTGATTTTGGATCGCTGTGAGCGAGAACTTGGTTGGGTTGGCCCACTGCGTTTTGTTGGTGGGCGACTTACCGATCACAACACGGCAGCGCGTCTTCAAGGTTTTCTCGCCGCGCAGCGCGAACGCGGTATTGCTGTGCCAGACGACTACGTGATGGCAGAGGGCTATTCCGCCAAGAAAGCAGAACAGCTGTTGGCAAACTTTCAACCCACAGGCGCGACGGGCTTGTTCGTCAATTCAACCATTTCTCTTGAAGGTGTGGTCAGTTGGCAAAGTGGCTTGCCGGACGGTGGCGCAATGATTCGCTACGGCTGTTTTGACTGGGACCCGTTCGGTTCATTTCTTCCTGGCAACGTAGGCATGGTAGAACAAGATGTCGAAACCATGCTCGCCAATGTGTTTAACCTGGTAGGTAAAACAGAATCAACGACAGAGCTGATTAAAGTGCCTTGTAAGCTGAGGGTGTTTGGTCCGTGAAACCATGCAAAGTCCTTTAGTCACTATCTTGTTTGACACTCACATATTCAACGGTGATATCTCAGTAAATAAACTGATTGAGGTCGGTTGCAATGGCTTTTGACCAAAGGGCTCTTAAATACTGTTCTGGGCTGTCTTTATACAATTTCCAGTTGTGATAAGAAAAATCGATGGCAACCCGCTCAGCCTCATCTTCCGGATCAGAAAATATGACCTTCATGTATTCAATCTGTTCGTTTGGGTTGTCGGCGATGGCGATGGAATATACCGCGGTTACAGATGTTAATAAAACACTCTTGGCATAATCAAAGCGGTCAATTTCAGCATACTGTTCATCAGACAACTCAGGATTGTTGGCGTCGTCGTAGGTTTCATAAGGCCGATGATGCTCGTCCCATGGGTAATCTTTATCTTCTGTTAAATGTAACATTGCAAGTTCTGCTATGCGTAGTTGCTTGTTAAGTTCTGAGAAATATTGAGTTGAATCAGTGGTCTGAGGCGTAGGTTCAGCACATGCAAATAATGGGAAGAAGAGTATTAAAAGGTATTTTTTCACGTCTGATGTCCTTATCTAGTCGCACTTATACATTTGCCTACCAAAAAATGGCCGTCAAACAAAGTGGTCATATAAGCACCGACTCAGAGAATGTTCAATAGCCATGGTTGGGACTAGCCATGGTTGGGACTAGCCATGGTTAGGACAGCCCTCCTGGAGTGATCTACGTTAATGGCGGTTTAGTGCATTTTTTATCGTGATCTTCATAAGAACCGATCAGTTTCCATGACGCAGGTTCTCTGTCGAAAGTGAGAGGTTGATATTTTCCGTTAACGGCTCTGGCTCGAATCGTATCAAGCCTGCAATCACGATCAGAGAACACGCCACAAGCTCTAAGTAGCTAATAGATTGACCAAGAAGCATCACACTGAAAAGTAATGCAAACACGATTTCAAATGTGCTAATCATTGTTGCTTTTTCTCCTCCGATAAGAAGGCTTCCTCTGACAAACAGGTATTGAGGAATGGCGGCAGAAAACACGCCTAACCCTAGCATAAGCCAGCTTTGTTCCGCGTTTACTGGCAGAACGATCGTCGGTTGTATCATCCCTACCAGCGGCACAATCACAATCATATGCCCAGCCATCGCAGCACTCATTCGTTCACCCACCTTCAGTGGACGCACTGGACGAGAGAAATAGTTAATCACCAAGGCATAAGACGCGGGCGCGACGAAGCAAAGTAAGACCTGCCCCACAGAGGCATTCGATGCTCCAAAAGAACCCTGCATCAATGACACCGCGAGACCAATGATCCCCGCAGCAATCATGCGATTTCGGGTAATGGCTTGGCCGAAACATAGCCAGCCGAGCAACATCGCGAATAAGGGGTACGTGTAGTAAATCATAATGACAGAGGTGGGAGATACCCAATGCAAGCTTTCAAGAAACGCCAGCATTCCTACTCCCGAACATGCCCCCACCGCCATACTTCTTAGATATTCGGACCGATTGTGTTTCATCGCCCCCAAATAGGGCAAAACGAATAACATGGGAATACCAAACCGAAACAATGCAACCACTTCAGGTGAAAACCCTTGTTGAAACAATAGCTGGGACAGCAACGGATTTAATCCAAACCCGATTGCCGCGCCAATCATCATCACTGTTCCCATGTCATCATTCCCATTATTCCCTTAGCGGTGAACGTTTATTCACCAAGACTCAATGGATCATAGCGATACTTCCGTCATATAATTAATGAAAATCACGCGTTATACATGAAGAACTCTCATCTATGCGATTGGACATTAAGCACTGGAAGCTATTGGAAGCCGTCGGGAAACATGGAAACTTAGGGCGCGCAGCAGAGGTCATTGGTGTTACGCAATCCGCCCTCAGTCACCGTCTTGCTGAGGCAGAGCGACGTTTAGGTAACCCCATCTTTGAACGAGATGGACGCAGATTACGACCCACACCAGCAGGGCATGCATTAATACAAGCAGCGCAAGTGCTGCTACCTGAATTGGCGCGTGCGGAAAAAGATTTTGAGCTGACAGCGCAAAACGCCAATCACCTCGTGAAAATAGGTATTGCGGCATACAGCGCTTACCATTGGGTTCCCGGTTTTTTAGCGTCTCTCCCCGTGAAACGCGAGAAGCTACAAGTCGACTTTGTTGCAGCAGCAACACGCGAAGCAGAAAACACATTGCTCACTGGCGCAACCGATTTGCTGATTTCCCCAGTGAATATCGACAACTCGGCGTTTTCATCCGTCCCATTGATTCAAGATGAACTCGTCCTCGTTACCCATCCTCAACATCCTTTCGCTGATAAGCCTTGGGTGATAGCACAAGACCTGTCAGACGTGGATTACCTCACCTACAGCCTTGATGCGTTGCCGGGGTTTGAGTACGAACGGTTTATCAAACCGTCCGGTATTCGTTTACGTCATATTCAGTCTGTCGAAATGACGGATGCCATTGTTGAAATGATCGCGGTTGACCTTGGGATCAGCATTCTTTCCAAATGGGCCATTACTCGATCTTTGAAGCAGGAACTGGTTGTTGCGGTGCCGTTAACGGAAAACGGGTTGCCGTTAACTTGGCATGTCTTAACCCGAAAATCAGACGCCAAGCACCCAGCCGTGCAATTAACGCTGAATGCGCTGTGTGAATGGTTTACTGCGAATTAGTTGCCTAGCTAGCTTTGGTTCATTTCTTGCTTGCAATGTCGGTTTGGTGAGCAAAATATGAAACCATGATCATCAATGCGTTAGGTTAGGGGAGGGCCAATCGTGGTCTTTGGTCACCACAGATTATAAAGGCACGCTTCCATTAAGAATTTGGCTTCTTATGCTTGCGAGAGCGTCTAGCACACCCGCTCGTCCGCCATGAGAGGCTTGGATGAGTTGCTCATTGAGCCACCGAACATATCGTCTTGTGTGGATCGTAGAGTGGATTTGGCCTGTGCTGACGTTGGGAACGCCGTACTCGGAAGCTAGCCATACGCCGTTTCTTTCTGAGTTAATACCGATATTGAACCGTTCAAGAATCTCTCTTGCTGGTCCTGCTTCTCGCATGCCTTTGGGGATCATGTGATGCGCGTGATGACCCGGCGGCCTTGTCGCCACTGTTCGTTCAAGGTTCGCTGCAAGCACGTCGGCATCAGAAAGAGATCGGGTTCTAGGGCGTGTGGTTGTGCCTGTTGCTCGCGTGCCTTCAGGGGCAACATCTGGTCTGCGATGAGTCGATTGCGCATCGGCAAATTCTTCCAAAATCTCAAGACGCCTCGCTTCATCAGGGGTTAAATTTTGGGGAGCGTCGGGTTCAGCGCTGCGTCTCGTGCGAGTAGACCCTGAGCCAGAAGATCTGGATGACGATCCTGCTTCTTCAGCCACTTCTCTCGCACCACGTGTACCGCTTCCAAGCTGGGCAGAATGGGCCGTCATCTGCATGCCTTGTTGAGCAAATGGCCCTAGTCGACCAAGATCTAATGCCATGCCACCACCGCCACTCATCGCTGCAGCCCCTCGGCCTGACGCAACCACCGCTTCAGCGGGAATAGGTGCTAACACTCTCGTTGCGCGAGCGGGGGCAGTGGTCGCTCCCGAGCCCATTGTCGCTAAAAAGATCTCAGCTTCGCCAAATAGCCGCCCAATGTAGCGTGCTTGCTCTTCCGGTGACGCGGACATAAAGGTGTTCAGAATTTGGCGTCTATTTCGCCAGAAGGTAGAAATGGTTTGGGGTAGCTCCCCAATACTGCGAATAAAGCCGACGGGGTCTCTTACCATATCGATAAATGATGTTGCCATGGCGACGCCAGCTTGTCCCATGCCATGAAAATACGCGAAAATTTGGTCTCTAATCTGGCCTTCGGACAAATCCGTCCAAAAGCTTTGTCCGAATGTGAGCTCCTCCGGAGGCTCAAAATCTCGATAACTGCGGCTGTGAGTACGAAGTAGTTGGCGAAAGCGACGCCATCTCGGTCCTTCCAGCTCACGAGAAACAGCGGTAACACCACTGCGGAATTTGTATCCACCAAATGCGCCCGCATAGTAATGGCGATTATCTAAAGCGCGTAAGAACAACTCAAAGCGATATTGTGACGAGGTGTAGCGTTCAATAATCACGAGAATTTGCGCTTCTTCTCCGTCGCTAACGTGTGTTTCTTGAACCAAATTCATGATGCGTTGAATATCACGACGCATCGTATCTGGATCTGGTGTTTCCAAGCGTCGTCTTCGTGCTCGACGTTCTGCGGGTGTCGGTTCAGGCTCAGGTTCTGACGTTGTCATTCTTGCCAGCGCTTGTGATGCCATGTCGAGGTTTTCTTGCAATGCTTGGCGATCAATCGATCCCTCTGGAAAGTTTTCGATATAAACGAGCATGGCTTCAAGCAACCTTTCGACGGTCTCCACATCCAGACCTTCAAAATCTGACATCAAAAGTTGCTGCGTTAAGGACTTGTCGAAAATGTCTGCACGAATGGTCGATGGCGCGCCTGATTGCCATTGGAGAACATGAGCCAGTTCATGCGCGAGCGTCATGTTGGGTTGAGTTTCTACTTTTGAACTCAACCAAACATGATCTTCAATGGCAAAGGCTTTTGCGCCTAGCGCGCGCGTCGCCAAATCAGCGGTGCTGTTTTGATGAATTCTCACTTTGCTCAAATCTCGTCCCATACGAGATTCAAAGAAACCCCTTGTCGTGTTGGGTATGGCAACGCCTCCTGATGTGAACGACGACAGATGACCGTTTTGCCGAGACGGATCGGGCGCTTCATCGCGGGGCATGCTGAATGACGGTGACATGCGCATCGTGTTCTCGGCAATGTGGTCAGCCTCTTTTTCATAGTCTGATGTCGATTGACGACCGCTGAACATGTTTGATGTTTCGGGAGTGGAAGGGGAGACCGAAGGCATCGCCCTGTGTTGGGTGATTGGCCGCTGCGTCGTTTTGATAGCGCGAGAATGTATAGATTGAGAAGAAACAGCGCGCGAAGACTGAGGGAGCATTAGGCTCCTTTGTGGCGATCCATGATCGCTGTGCGGTTCTGATTGTGTTTTTTGAGCAAAAATTGGCACCCAAATCGCCTATAAAGGAAATGGCTATTTAAGGATATGCCATGCACTAAAATGGCATGTCTTTTATGTGGGCTTTTGTGGTGTTGTGGTTGGGCGTTGCATCGATACAGAAAACAGAGATGCGGGCTTTGTCATTGCGTTTGATGATGGTTTACGGTTGAGTGCTACGAAAAAAATATCGACCAACCGTTAATGCCGGATGTTTAGGCGACGTCTTTGAGTCAGAAAATGCATAATAATGATCATAATATATTGATTTTATTATATTTTATATCTCAGTTCTTGCTAGCCACTCAAAGGCTCGTAGCGGTTAACAATATGCAGGCCTAACGCATTTTCTTGAACTTCTAACAGCATCAAATCGCCTTGATAATGTGCTGTCCAAATTCGTTTTGGTACCACCATTCTGAGAGTGCCAAACGATTCATGTTCCAAGTATAAAACGTGCGTTTGTCCTCTGCTGAATACGCTCGTACGCTTTTCAACTACGGGTACAATAACTTCAAATGGTTCACTTGTTGGCGTGTAGAAAGAAAGAGTTCCTACGAAAATAAGGGATAGGCATGCGTACAAGTGCGGTCGTTGTCTTCTAATAAAGTGCCTGTCATCATCAAATTTTGTATATATCTTTAATGGGTCTTTTCGTCGATACAAAAAAAAGCCAACGAAAAGCCCTGTACCAAATGTCGTCAATACAACCTCAAACCCATGAAATAGCCTGTTGTCTACAGTTAAGCCTATCCATACAGTAAGGACATACAGCGTTATAAATAAAAGTAATTTTAGATTATCAGACTGAATAGCCACTGACTTGATAGGCACACTTGAGTAGATGAGGATTAACGATTGAGTGTGATGAGAAGCATATGACCACCGCGTCCTTTGCCATGCAACCTATCTAAGCTAAAACAGCTACGACATGATCGCTTTGCTTCTAAAAAGCGTTTTTTTGCACGAAAGGCAAATATGCTTGTAGCGAGTGTCTTCATGTACCGTTAACGGCTGAAAAATAACTTTATCAGAACTACAACTGTAACATTTGGCATTTTCTGGGTCATCCGCTTTGCACTCCGGATGTTTTGACAAGTACTCTGAAAGTGTTGGCAGTTTTTGCCAATCTTCATCTTGCGGCTTAGAGTAAAGTACAAAGTAATAGAAGGCAGCTGCGCCAACTAAAGCAAGTATCGAAACACCAACATCCATTTTCTCTCCAAAATATCCAAAAACATAAGTGTCTATTTTTTAACACCTCTAAGCTTGGGGTTCTCTTTCGTGAATGTGGAAATGCGACGTAATGTAACTTTTCTGCTTAGGCTCGAAGCCCTCTTGCAAAATGAATGCGATGCTAGAGTAAGCGTTCAGAGGCGATGTGATTTTTTAGCGCCAACGCACTTTGTGGAAAAAGTAGTGACTATCGTCTCGCTATATCAATCCATACGCCTTGAGAACGATAATACCCACTGTACATGTGACAGCAGAAAGCACCGTGGTAAATGCAATCATGTTAGCTGCCAGTACGGCATTTCCACCCATTGAGCGCACCATGACATAGCTGGCTGCCGCGACGGGAGAGGCATTCATGAAGAATAAAATGCCCAACTCTATCCCCCTGAAGCCAACCAAATAGGCCCCCAAAGTGATGAGGATCGGCGCAACAATGAGTTTGTAGCTACTGGCAAACCACGAAGGTCCTTTCTCTTTTTTCATCAAGCTAAAATTAAGCGAGGCACCCGTACATAACAGTGCCAAAGGAAGCGTCATTTTCGCCAAGTAGTTTCCTGCATCAACCACCACGTCGGGCACGGGTATGGAAAGCATGTAAAATGCCATGCCAGAAAGAATCGAGATGATAAGCGGGTTTTTGGTCAGGGTGCGAAACATCAATTTCGCGGTTTGTGCCCCAGATGCTGCCCCTTTGGGTGAAAGGCAGATAACCGCTTGTACGTTATAGATAAATGTCGTGACCGCCACATACAAGGCTGCCAATGCGACGCCTTGCGAACCATACGCGTTCGCTACAAAAGCGATGCCGATGATACCGGTGTTGGCACGGTAACTACCTTGAATAATCACGCCTTGGTGGGGTGAGTCTTTGAAGATCAATTTGACCGAGAGATAGGCAAAGATAAAAAACAGGATGCTGGCGATAATGCCGTAGTTTACAAACCCACTTGCGGCAGAGAAATCGTGCTCAGAGACGACAATACTTAAAAACAGCATGGTCGGAAGGGTCACTTGAAAAACGAGCTTTGAACCGACTTCGATGAAGTTGTCGTTAATAAGGCCGATACGTTTGAATATCACCCCGAGTATCAGCATTAAGCAGATAGGGCCGGTGATAGATACCGAGAATTGCAATTGGTGTAGAGCGTCTCCCATGAGCGCATCCATAACGAAAGAAAAGGAAACCTTTTGTCATCATACAATGAAATCACACATTATTGGGAAGCAGTTCAACCTCCCTTAAGCAGGGAGGTTGAATTGATAAGCTAATGTGCAGCGTCAGCAGTCAACATGGCCGGAGGGCTTCGTTAAGTCGCCGAGTGAATTAAAGACCCGCTTTACACAAAGACAAAGTCATCCGCAGTGATATCAGACACATTGGTGTTTTTAAACAAGACATGCACGTAGTCATCAACGTATTCTCTCCCGCCAACCGAGTACGGACGGATCAGTTCTACTAGGGTGTCGCTGCCTTGCTGTGTGACGATGAAATCATCAAAATCAATTTTATCGGCATTGTAATGAGAGAAAAGTACTTTATCGATGCCAACTTCGAAATCGGAAATCGTATCCGTTTCTACGATGCTGAAATCAACCTGATCATCATCAACAACAAAGGTGTCCGCGCCTTGACCGCCTGTCAGCGTGTCGAAGCCAACGCCACCTTCAAGCCAGTCGTTTCCAGCTCCACCTTCTAGTGTGTCATTGCCTTTTCGGCCAATAAGGGTGTCATTGCCATCGCCCCCCACAATGTGATCGGCGCTGTTACGACCAATCAACGTGAAGTGAAATTGGCCACCATTGAGATCGGCGAGATTGATGTTTTCTAGCGTGAATGACGCTTGGCGAGAACCTTCTATCAGCACGTCACTGCCGACTTGTGAAAAGAAGTCGGTCACGCTATAGATCCCATCATCATCGAGGTGATGAAGACTCAAACTATCTAGCGCATGAGTGATTTCCACACTGTCTTTATCTATTTCAAAGTCAGTCACTGTATTGTGATATTGGCTATTTTGACTGCCATTTTTTTCATAGTCTCCGGCTTTAAACGTATCTTCACCTGAACCACCCGTGAGTATATTGTTGCCAATGTCTGCAACGAGCAGATCATCACCCGCGCCGCCGTCTAGTTGGTCGTTGCCGCCCTCGGCATAGAGTTTATCGTTACCCTCGTTACCGAATAGCGTGTCACTACCTCCTCCTCCCCAGAGTTGATCGTTACCGTTGCCACCAGAAACTGCGTCGTTGCCTGCGCCGCCATCGAGTGTGTCGTCACCGCCGTCACCTTCGATGATGTCGTTGCCTTTTTCTCCTGAAATTGTGTTATTTGCATCATCGCCAAGTAACGTTTCGTTTCCATTGTTGCCACGAATGACATAGGAAACTTGCTCGCTTTCAAACGAGGTAGCGTCGAAATTTTTCAGGACAACCTGGAAATATTCATTAAGTTCTAATACAGCTGCGGAGCCTACTTGCTTCGCGGTAATCATCGATAAATCAAAGCCGCTTAGATTGTAAGAGTTAAAGGAGATGGTCAATGTGTCTGTGCCAACGGTGAAATCTTCAATCTGCACAGTTTGAATATCAGTAGAGGTATCGGTGCTAGAAAAACGGATTTCTTGTCGTAGTTCGAAAGTGTCATTACCATCTCCACCCGCCAATATATCGTTACCGCCCCTGGACGTTAGGGTGTCATCACCCGCACCGCCATCGAAGTATTCAGCGTTATTCGTATTGTTACCGATTTTCTTTATGTTGATGGTGTCGTTGTTCGAAGCAGTAGAAAAGCGCCAGTAGCTATCGGCATAACTCTGCCAATCACCCAGTCTGTCTGAGTAGGTGTTTGCGCTCGTAAAAGCAAAATCTGAAGTACTGAGATCGGTCGCTTGGACCTTGTTTAGAATAATGGTCGAGCCATCTGACAGGGTTATACGTGTTGTGATGCCATGCTGCTCGATGATCAGATCGTCAATGCTGTTGGCGAGGCTTGTGTCGATGCTGATGGTATCGACACCTATTTCAAAATCAACAATGCGGTCATGACCAATGGAAGGGGTCTCATTAGGGATGACATCTTCGCTGCGTAAAATCGAATGCCCAAAATGAAATATATCTGCGCCGCTTCCGCCAATCAGAAGCTGGTCTTTGCCATTTCCTGACAAGTAATCGTCACCCGCGCCGCCGAAAAGACGTGTGCTGTCTGCAGTCGAGCCTTCGATAAGTAAAACGTCATCGCCTGTGCCACCTTGCAACGTGTCGTTTTTACCAAAGCTCACCAGCACATCATTACCGCTTCCGCCACTAACCAGGTCACCGCCAAAGCCTTCAACCCAATCATTGCCTGCGCCGCCAATGGCAACATCGGCAGTGTGTGCATTGGCGAAAATAATATCCTTGCCACCGGCACCGATGGCCAGTTCGCTGTCAATGATCGTATCGTCACCGGAAGCGCCATAAGCGCGATCATAGCCAGAGCCACCATCTAGCGAATTATTGCCATTCCCACCGAAGAGTGTGTCATCGCCTTGGTCGCCGAAGAGCGTGTCATTACCGTTTTGACCATTGAGCGTGTCGTCGCCTTCGTTACCATAAAGCTTATCGTTACCTTCGCCACCATATAGGGTATCATTTCCTACATTGGCAAGGAGGGTATCATCGCCATCACCGCCATTTAGGATGTCATTGCCAGCGCCGCCAGTGAGCTCGTCATCACCTGAATCCCCCTCAAGCTGGTCGTCTCCAGCATCGCCAGAGATCTCATCGTTGCCTTCACCGCCGGAAAGAAAATCGTCGCCAGCGCCACCATAAAGCTTGTCAATGCCATCTTCACCATGGAGCGTGTCATTGCCTCCGTCGCCATATAAGCGATCTGCACCGTCTCCGCCATGCAAGGTATCGTGGCCTTGTTCACCATACAAACTGTCATTGCCTTGGTCGCCGTAAAGCACATCGTTGTGCAGGCCACCGTAGAGATGATCAATTCCTAAACTGCCATAGAGCTCATCGTTTCCGCTCTCGCCATAGAGACGATTAAATCCATAGTAAGGGCCAGTAGGGGCGGTATCGGTCATGCCGTAGAGTTTGTCGTTACCATCACCACCGTACAGCGTATCAGAGCGCGAACCACCATGAAGCTCGTCATCGCCACCATGGCCATAGAGTGTGTCGTTGTAATCTAGCCCATAGATACGGTTATCGTTTTCATCGCCATGAAGGGTGTCGTTTCCATTGGTGCCAATAATGTCTGAAGCAGCACGGGTTGTTGAGGCCGCGTTAATGACGCCGTTCTGCTGCTCTTTGGGCGTCAGTGAGAGTGAATTTGGCTCAGATAGATCTTGATCGTTGATGTTCATACCTTTCTCCAAGTAATGTTTTCCGCGTGGTTTTGAATGCGTTTTTGCAACCGACGCGGACGTTGATCCTGAAAAAGTGGCTGATAATTGTTGTTTGCCACTGCATCAATTAGAAGCAAGGATGGGGATGAAATCTGTACTAACTATTAGACAGCCGCGGGTTAGCGCCACTTTGGTTCACAAAATAAAGTAAAAATGAGGCACATGGTGAGTAGGGTGCTTCAACGACATTGAGTGAGAGAGGTGTGGGCTTTGTTTTTTAGTTTGATGATGGTTAATGGTTAATGGTTAATGGTTAATGGTTGAGTGAGATGAGAGGCATATCGACCAATCGTTAATGCTGGATGTTTACGCGACGTCTGTGCGCTAGATAATGCAAAGTAGTGATGGTTGTGAGGTTTTGGTTTTCTTGGGGTGTATGTCCCGACTTCAACTGTGTGATCAGCCGTTCTCAATCCAGCCTCTGCAGTGTTCATAGGATTTCTGGGCTTGTTCATCGTATCTACACAGAAATGAGCAATGAACACAACGTGAAACGCAGTTGTAGCAAGGGGTTGCGTCGATACTGATGAGAGATGAACGGGGTTTAGTCATTAGTCATCAAAATGGTTGGCAATCAAACAATATGAAAAGGATATCGTTCAAAAGGCAACCATTCATATTTAATCAGTGTCTTTGAGCTTGAGGGCACTGAATGCATGCAATTGACAAAATTGTGTTTTTCTAAAGGTGCCTGTCCCCGCTATTCCCCGCTATTCCCTCTGCTATTATGTCCTTTGTTCGTTATGCGACTCGTTTATGTTACCCTGATAAGTATTCAAAAACGGCTGAGGTGGCTTCGTTTTTTATATACCTAGACCTTACTTTACCTACATAATAAGCTTGCTGAATTTGACTTTCAGTGGCGTCGAGAACGTGCTTTATCTGAGTGAATTCTAGGCTTTTTAAGGCGTCAATTAACCAGTTTGGAATGTCAAGGAAATCAACTGACTTTGATAACTGTTCATTTAATGCATTATTTATCACTGAGTCGTCAAAATCTGTAACTTTGGATTTAAGACTGTCGTAAGCAGGGTGGTTCTCTCCATACTCAGACATTCTTTTTATAGTCGTATTCTTAACAATAGGTAGGCCAGTGGCTGCAGGTACGTTTTCCAATGAAAGCACACAACCGACATTTACACTGTATCTGGTGCCTACTCTACTTCGTGTTGCCTTTACGGCATCTGTATGTAACGAAATAATTCCAGTATAACAAAGAAGATTTAAAGCTTTTTTAACGGTTTCAGGAGCATCTCTATGAATCCAAAAGAAGCGAGTTGTTTTCTTGTCTCCAGATATATAACTATCATTCTTTTCTTTAATGTCTGGCAACACATGCTCTTCAACAAAATCTCTACCCCAATCGATGAATTCAGTGAAACCAGAATACTTATTTGATAAAAGCGTATGCTCTTCCCAAATATCACTTTTATAGAATGATTTTATAATAGTATTCACATCTCTAGATGATATGGATGGTGCTTGCGTTAGAGTCTTTAATAGAGCTCTAGGGTTTCCATTTGCTGCATACGTCAATATGGAAAAGTTGCTCATATTTTTTGCTATCTTTCCAAGCAGGTTGCTATCGGCTTGCTTCTCAACGATACTCCTCATGTACTCTACATATCCAGCACTTGATACGTCTTTCTCTAAATATAAGAATGTTGCATCATGAATGGGCTGAAAATTATTTCCAAACGATGTGACTCCCGGATAGATTGCGGCATTGCAATTAATGTAAGGGCTGTTTATGTCCCTGTATAGATTAAAAAACTGCCTCTGCTGTGCAGGTCGCAAAATATGCGCAGCTTCATCAATGAAAAAATTTACTGACTCGATTTCTGCTTCTTCACATATATCTTCTACTGCGTTTTTAAAATCATCTATTGATGGTAAGCCTTGGGAGTCAATTGATTTTGATTTATCCTTCCATGTTTGTTCAAATTCATCAATTAATTTAGTTAGATATGCTTCTTCTTCATTTTCAGTTTTACCCCCCAGCAATGATACTGGTGTTGAGATACCAAGCTTCTTTATACTCCTTAAGAAAGCTGAACACATTTTTGCGAGCATCCATTGATAGAAGTCGTGTTCATCAGTTAGTTGTAGAACAGATCCTTCCGTAAAAGAAATATACACGGGTACAATGTTACTATTACTTATATCTCTTTTTAACTCAGCCTCAGCAACCCTTAGAAGGAAGGACTTTCCAACACCACGACTGCCTACTAATACAATCGGGGCATCTGATTTTAACCTCTCTATTATTTCTCTGTCCTCTTTTGTTTCAACAAAATAGTCCAAAATTTTAGTTGGTTTAATCGTTTCTGTTCGTATTTTAAAATCTGACATAGTTCTTCCTAACCATTATATAGAAGATTAAATTCTTCTATTCCACCAAGCTCATCTTTGATGTTGTCTTCAACTTGATCTAACTCTATACTATTAAATCCTTTAGAAAATCTAACCGTGAGTAAGAATACAGTTATAAATTTATTTGTTTCTACAAAATCTAACCACTTATTGAGCAATTGGTTATCAAAGCCTAATTTATCAGGCATATCTACTACCTTGTCAAAATTGCCATGAATATATTCAGAGGTTTCCCTGTATAATTTTGAAGAAAGAGTAATCATATGAGTCCCTTCTTCTTCTACCTCATTATAGAATGCTCGTATGAAAGTTCTTGAGAAAATTCCATTTTCTTTGTCTACAATGGAGCCCCAAGAAATATCTTTAAGGCCTAACTTCCAATGCCTAAGATAAAGCTCATTAGTCGACAGATAAACATATCTACAAACTTGTTCCAAAAAATACCGTTGAGCAGTGAATGCATACCTGTATTGTCCGTTTAACGCAGCTTGAAAGCTGAACTCGTACTCTTTGATGGCACTTATTAGAATTGTTGTATCTTCTTTATCTTTTAAAATCTCATGCCACACGTTCAAATCATCTACAAAATGAAATAATTCAGATATCTTAGGCGAGTTTTTAGATGAAAACGAAGCTTCGACAACTTTTGAAAACTCATTATTTAGTTGTATGAAGTGATTTTTACTGCCTTGAGCCATAATACTTCCACTATTTTATAATTTGTAAAGTAAGCAGCTTATTAGGGGCAACTTGTCATTTAGTCCAAATCTGGACGCCTACTAGTAAGCGTTCATCTGTACAAGTTTTCCGCCTAACTCTAAAGTATCATATGATTAGAGTTATAGGTTACGCTCAGAAATTTAGTGATCGGGCGGCCTGACCTAATAATGTGCTGTACTCAACTATAGGTATTACGCTGTTCATTCGAACAGCTACCATAACTGTGCATTTGCAGTATGGATAGTACAATAAATTACGCAACTTGATGCCTAAAAAATTCAGCTCCCCAACACACTTTCGATCGAAGCGACGGTTATTTAACCACCTACAAAAACGCCACGTAATCACGTGGCGTTTTGCTCTCTACTTTTCAGCTTTAGCGCTTAAACCGCTTCCACCTTCACCCTAAAGAAAATCGCATAGAACAGCGGGATAACCACCAAGGTCAGGATGGTCGCGAACAGCAGACCAAACATGATGGTGACAGCCATACTCTTGAAGAACGGGTCTACCAAGAGAGGGGCGACACCCAAAATGGTGGTCAATGCGCCCAGCAATACCGGCCTTGCGCGGCTGAGTGCGGCGTCGATAATTGCGTGGTAGGCGGTTTTCCCATCTTTGATTTCCACGTCGGCTTGGTCGACCAATACTATGGCGTTTTTCACCATCATCCCAATCAGGCTCAAGAAGCCGAGTATCGCCATAAACTCAAACGGCGTCTGGAAGATGATCAAACCGACCGTCACACCAATGATGGCGAGTGGTGCAGTTAACCAAATAACCAATGGCTGACGAATGGCATTGAACATGAAGATGACGGACAAAATCATCGCGGCAAAACCGTATGGCGCTGAAATCACCAAACCTTCGTTCGCGTCTTTTGATGCCTTGTATTCGCCGTACCATTTCAGGGTATAACCTGCGGGCAATTCGAGGGCTTCAATTTCCGTGCGAACCTTGTTGAACGCATCCGCCGTTAGCACGCCTGGGGCAGGGTCAGCTTGCACCAGAATGGTTGGGGTGCGGTCAATACGACGAAGCATGTCATCTTGGTACACCACATCGACCGATTCCACGACTTGACTAACAGGAATGAAACCGCCGACGGTGTGGCTAAATACTTCGGTGTTTTCAATCGCACGCTGATGGTTGCGTTCCGCATCCGGCGAGCGCACCACAATTGGGATCAAATCATTACCTTCGCGGTACACGCCAACATTGCGGCCTGATAAGGTCTGAGCAATCGCTTGGTTGATCTCTTGTGTCGTCAAGCCATAGCGCTGTGCTTCTTCTGCTGAATAAACAGGGCGGAGCACTGGCACTTGCTGACGCCAATCATCTTGCACGGCAATCAGGTTCGGATCGTTAAGCATGATGGCTTTGGCTTTTTCAGCCAGCTCACGCAACACGGCGCTGTCTGGGCCTTTGAAGCCGACTTCAATTTTCTTGCCGCCCCCGCGACCGAGCATGAACTTCCATACCTTGATAGACGCATCTGGGTATTTCACGGAAAGCGCGTGTTGCAGTTCACCTAACAATGGTGCGATTTTTTTGTAATCGTCGATGTCGATCAGCAATTGACCGTAGCTTGGGTTACGCGCTTCGGGTGCGTAGGTCAGCATGAAACGCAAACCACCGCCGCCAATGAAGCTAGAGATATTGGTGATGCCTTCTTTGGCTTGCACATCTTTTTCAATGTTCGCGACCAATGCTTCAGTGCGTTTGATGTCAGAGCCTTGTGGCAAGTAAACATCCACGACAAACTGCGCGCGTTGTGATTCTGGCATGAAGCCCGGTGGCACGAATTGCACACTCCACATGGCAGTGGCGAGTGTGCCGAACAGCATGAGTGAACTCAGTGCGCGGTGCGCCAATACCCACTGCAACAAACCTTTGTACGCGGTCACGACACGGCCCGGTTTTTGGTCGGGGTTTACAGCTTTTACTTTGAGGAAATCCAAGCAAAGCATCGGCGTGATAGTGACGGCAAACACCCAGCTTAGGAACATGGAATACAAGATCACCCAGAACAGGGAGCCCGCGTATTCGCCCATGTCCGACGGGGACAAACCAATCGCACTGAAGGCACAGATACCGACGACCGTACCGCCGAGCAGTGGCCATTTGGTGGCATTCACCACCTCTGACACGATGGTTTCACGGTCTTCATCTGGGTTTTGCTGGAAGCGAACCAGAATACCGTCGGTCACCACGATGGCGTTGTCCACCAACATGCCTAACGCGATGATCAGCGCACCGAGTGAAATACGCTGCATGGCGATGTCTTCAATCAGCATCACACACAGTGTACCCGCCACGGTGAGTAGCAAGACGAAGCCGATGATCACACCAGAACGCACGCCCATGAACAGCAGCAATACCACAAAGACGATGGCAACCGCGGCAATCAGGTTATCAATAAAGTTGGTGACAGAATCACGCACCGAGTCGGATTGCATGGAAATAACGTGCAGTTCCATGCCCAATGGACGTTGGTCATCCAACTCTGCAATGCGCGCTTTTACAGCATCGCCCATGTCGACAACGTTACCGCCGGTGACATTCGAGATACCAAAGCCAATCGCACGTTCACCGTTGTAGCGCATCAGCATGGATGCCGGTTCTTTGTAGCCGCGTGTGACGTCGGCAATGTCGCCCAAACGCAGCACGGTATTGTTGTTACCGACGGCGATTTGCAGGTTTTTCAAATCAGCGAACGAATCAATGCTTGAGCTTGGGATCACCGGAATACGCATGGCGTCGGTTTCGATGCTGCCTGCTACCGTTACCATGTTCTGCTTTTGCAGTACTTGGTAGACTTTCTCTGCAGATACCCCGAATTTCGCTAAACGTTCGCTGGAGATCTCAACAAAGATGGTTTCTTGTTGCTCGGCTAACGTGGCGGTTTTGGCGACGCCTGGTACCAGCACTAAGTCACGACGTAAGGTATCGACGTAATCTTGCAGCTGTTTGTCGGTAAACCCTTCGCCAGTGACAGCAAAGAAGAGGGCATATACGTCGGCGAAATCATCGTTGACGATAGAAGGGCCAGCACCGGGAGGGAGCTGTCGCTGCGCGTCTGAAATCTTACGGCGAAGTTTGTCCCACACCTGTTGTAAATCCGCCGCGCTGTTGGCGAATTCGAGTTTGATTTCGACCGTGACTTCGGACATGCCTTGCTTCGAGACGGATTTCACCTCTTTGAGTTCTTGAAGCGATTGCACCGCGCCTTCAATCACGTCCGTGACTTCGTCTGACACTTCTTGTGCGGTTGCACCCGAGTAAGCGGTGTTGATCACGGCCTGACGGATAACGAACTCGGGATCTTCAAAGCGCCCGAGCTTTAAGTAACTGATGTAGCCACCCAGCAGTACGAGGGCAATCAATACCCAAACACTGGTGCGTTTGGCGATGGTGATGCGTGCTAAGTCCATCGATTACGCTCCGCCATTGTTTTTGGTAGACGTGTTGTCGGTATAAGGACGCACTTCCAACCCTTCGCGAATGCTCGATACACCCGCGATCACCACACGCTCACCTTGCGCTAGGTGACTTTTCACCACGATGCGGTTTTTGCTTAATGCACCCACTTCGATAAAGCGTTTTTCGGCTTGGTTGTCGGCGTTGATCACCCACACGAATTGTTTGCCTTGGTTATCAGGAACAACCGCAGTCAGCGGCACCGTCAAAATCTGCGCTTGCTCGTGACCATCGCTCGCGTCAGCAGGGACAACTTTTACTGCCATACCCGGCAAAGCGCGGAAGCCTTTCAAATCATCAAAGCCCAAGACGACAGGGTAGGTTTGGGAAACAGGGTCGGCTTCGGTGGCGTAAGTACGCAAAACCAGCGGGAATTGTTGACCCGGAATGGCGGAAAGCTCGGCCATGGCTTTGGTTTGATTCAAGCCAGATAACATCACTTTATGAGGAATGTTGATCACGACTTCCAAATCACTCAAATCATGCAAAGCAACAATGGTTTCGTTGGCTTGAATTTGAACGTGGTTATCGACGAATTTACGACCAATGATGCCATCGAATGGAGCTTTCAACTCGGTGTATTCAAGTTGACGCGTGGCGTCATCGACGCGGTTTTTCGCTAAGTCGTAGCGCGTAGTAATGGCGTCCAAATCGCTTTTCGAAATGGCTTGGCTTTTGTCGAAAATCGCCTTCGCACGGCGGTATTCAACTTCGGTGTTTTTCAGTTCTAGCTTGGCAGATGCCAACGCGGTTTTTGCATCACGTGCATCGAGCATAGCCAGCACTTGGCCTTCTTTTACTTGGTCGCCTTCTTTCACGAACACATCGGTGAGACGGCCGCCAACACGAAACGCCAAATCGGCACGCTCTGCCGCACGGATCACGCCATTGAAACTCAGATCATCACTGGCACGCGCTGACACCAATTCGGTAAGGGCTGGTTTAATCACGGGTGCAGCAACTTGCTGAACCTCTTTCTCGCCACATCCACTCAATAGAAGTACAGACACCGCGATGCTCGCAGCGAGGGTATTGGCTTTGAATGTTGCCAATGCAGACTTTTTAGAAACCATGTTCACCTTTTTCTCCTTAGAAAGAAGGGTCAGGCGCGACCACTGTATGAAGGTTTTTGTGTTTGTTGGTGACTTCTGGTGCGTTCAAATGCCCGGAAGTAAACTCTGGAGTTTATTTTATGCATGTTTTCCGAAAAGGTAAACTCAAAAGTGTACTTTAATGATCGGCCTTGCTAAAGTTGTCGCATCGGTAAACGGAGAAATGTAATGACACGCTCTGAACAAAAACGTCTCGCCATCATCAGCGCGGCGAGAGAAGAATTTATTCAATATGGTTTTATCGCGGCAAACATGGACAGAGTCTGCACCTCGGCAGAAGTGTCGAAGCGCACGCTGTATCGCCATTTTGAGAGCAAAGAGGTGTTGTTTGAATCGGTGTTGACCATCATTCAAGAGTCTGTACAGGAAACAGCTAGCTATCCGTTTGACCCTGAAATCAGCGCGTATGAGCAACTAAAAGCCATTAGCCGAAAAGAAGTCGACATTCTCTATCACTCTTATGGCATTCCGCTGACACGCGTCATCTTGATCGAGTTTCTTCGCCAGCCTGACATGGCCCAAGCCATTATCACCAAGCTCTATAACGCCAAAGCACTAGCCGGGTGGTTTGCAGAAGGGTTGGAAGCGGGCAAGCTTAAAAACATGACCCCAGAGCTTTTCACTAACACCTATTCGAGCCTGTTCAACGGCATGTTCCTGTGGCCACAAGTTTTCGACATGCGTGCCATCCCAGAAGGGAAGGACATCGACGACAACATTGAGCACGTGGTGAAAGTGGTGCTGGGGGCGTGTGGGGTGGAGTAGAGGCAGAACTCTTTGAAAAGCAAGTCAGGCCAACCAAGTGTTTACACTCGAGTGATTTAGCGGGCTAAACAAAAACGCGTTAGTTTAAATCGACAGTGATGAAAATCTGATGGCTTTCGGCCTTCAGGTTTTTTTTTAGATAAAGATAGTTGTTCGTACAGTGTGTTAATTATATTTTCACCTTCTTTTCCATCACTGTTCTAATGGTATTTCATCATGTTTTATTTCATTTTGACATGTTATGTAACACTTTAAAGTTGGCCTGTTGTATTTATCGTAAATGTTAAATATATTCGCTAAAGATGTGTTTTTTTTGGCCGATTTCATTTAGGTGCAGTGCAATCTTTGAAGTCAGCGCAGAAATCTATAAGCGAGTTTTAAATCAATATGTTGTGGTGTAAATATAGCGCGCATTGAGGAACGCCTGTTAGCGCGGGGCTATATCTTACACGAGCTAAAGCTGGGTAGCTTACAGAATCAGGGTACAAAGCAGATACAGTTTGAACTTCGCCAGTGTTAGCGTCACTAAATAACGTTTTCACGCATTTTAAAATACTTGGCCAGCAATTTAACTTACCTTTTATTACGCTGGTTAAAGTTGATTATTTACTTCGTTATGGAATATATGGATGTATCCACATAATTATTTAAAGACTCTTTTATTACCGATTATTTTCACCCTGACAGCATGTGGTGAATCTGTCACTTTTTCCCCAGAAATAGGTGATGAAAAACGCTACTGGGCATATGCACATACCACTCGCGATGTGGCGACTAACCCCGAAACAGTGATGCTCAGTGAGAGTTTACTTCACTATAAAGTGGAACAAACGGGAGATGCTCTGAGCTTGCATGTTACTCCTGAGCACTTGCAATTTTCGACAGGGCATTCGGGTTTTTCAAGTGTCGATTCGTCCAAACGTAACCCGCAGATACAGAAAATATTTAGCGCTGGCTTTGATGTTTCGCTGAATTCGGAAAGCGGAGAACTGACCGACTTTACCGCAAGAAATAAAGACCAGTGGGAGTCGTTTGTTAAGCGGGGTGGTCAGATCTTGATGAACAGCTTGCAATCAACCATTAACGCGCCGGGGTTCATCCAATCCATTCCGGTGAAAGCTGGCAGCGAAGTGCAATTGACGGACTTTAAAGGCGTTCCTGTCACATTGACGGTTCAGAGTGTTTCTGAAAAAACGGTGTTTGCAACAATGTCTTCTAAAGGCACAGAGGCGTCTTCGGTAGAAAACAGCGTCTTGGGAAAACAGCTGTTTGGTCAAATCGAAATCAATCGATCTACCGGTTGGTTAGAAAAGATGCTTCTTGTGATGAATATTCCCGTAGAGGTTTATGGCAAAGCCAAAATGACGCAATTCGCTTTTGCTATGCATCCTGAAGATGAATCGGTAGGGACTTTCGCTGAGATTTTTTACAACACCTATTACGATGAAGAGCAGCATTGGTTTGATATTGTTCCATTGCCTGATGGTCAACCTTCAAACGAGATGCTGACTGCGGAGGACGTCCTACCTTATCCTCGCGGTATGCTGCTTGAAGAAGAGGCGGGTTTTCGCCTTGCGTACCCGACGGACGTAGCTAAACAGCAACAGATCGGGCGAATCGCATTTCGCGATGTTAGAGGTTATATCGACGGTCAACCTACCGACGTGAAATTTGCTGCACCGCTAGATCAACAATTCATTGATGAAGGGATGAATGTCTCAGCGCATATTCAGCCCTTGGGTTGGCAGATCGAGCGAGAGCTAAATGACCTGGAAACAGTTGCTGCCTTCGTTGATTACTACAACGTTTCGGAGACACGTTACAACGTACCGTGGACAGGCGGGAAAACACAAACATTCCAGTTGGGAGAGATAACGCTCACTGCCACTTTGGTTGCTGGGACACAAAATGAGTACCGACTTGAATATACCAATACTGTTAATAGCCGATTAGCGTTAACTGTCGGCGGACTTCAAGGTCAAATCAGCTTCCCATCAGATCCTAACCTCCCGTCGTGGTTGGCCCCGAGTTCAAAACAAATGCTTAGTTTCTTAGGAAATTCAGTTCTCCAACAGAATGTTATTGCAGTGAAGCTCTTTTCAGCACCCACTGAAGTGACCTTCATTGTGCATAGTCAAAGCGACGTACCGAGTTTTACACGTGAAGTGGTTTTTTGGGATCAAGCGTGGTTCTTGTCCAGTGCTGAAATGCCGCCTATGGGTATAGTGCCTTCAGATAGTTATTTGTTTGACGCGGAAGACCTGGCAACGTCAAGCGAGCAAGAATCAACGTTTGATTTTAATAATGACCTGCACATCGATACCGAATCTCCTCACAACGCGGTTGTTGCACTGCCTTATGTCTGGGAGAACGTGTGCCAATTTAGTATTGATAATACGCCGCACGTTAGCGGCCATCCTTTGGTATGGAAACCGCAACCGAAAACCAGTGATGACGTAGCGGGTGGGCCGACAAAGATTGAAGATAACACGACGGCGTATCAATTTACGACGCCAGATGGCATACGACGCTATTTCTATGACATGGAAGTTACAACGCGTTTATCGTGTGAAGGAACGCCGTCATGGGAAGAGATGGCGCTTGCCCCGAGTCCATTTCCTTGGCTGATTGATGTGAGTAAGGTAGTCGATTTTGACCCTCAGCAATCAGTGAAACAGTTCATCAGCGGATACCGAATTTACAATAAACATGGTGAACCTTTGTCACCCATCGATCGATATGGCAAAGCGCTGACTGCCGGCGATAGCCCGCTTTCAGAGGCTCTTTTTGATGGAACCTACATCAAAATGTCAGGCAAAATTTCTCGCATTGAGCACTTCAGTGTGGAGGGTGAGCCGTTAGAGAGAGTCTTCGTGACAATGTTCCCACCGCTGGCGAAAGGATAAGACGATGAAGTACTTATTAATCCGCATATTTGCCCTCGTTTCGTTATTAAGTGCGACAGTTACTTGGGCTGCCCCAGTTTGGCTTGATGTCGATTGGAATATTGTCAGTTCTGAGCCTGAAGCTAGCTATTATCTTGCTGAACCTTTGGCTGAACGAGATGGTGTGTGGCCTGTTAACGTCTACTTTCAGGGTGGGGAAATACTCAATTTTGAAGGGTCGTTTAACAGCGCTGATATCTCAACAGGGAAATCCGTCGGCGATTACAAAATTTTTCATGACAACGGCAACTTGCTGTCTACCGGCAGCCGGAACGAGAAAGGCCAGTATGAAGGGTTAACCCGTTTATATAACGAAGATGGCGTGTTAATTGAAGAAGCTGAGTTTGTTGCCGGCAAAAGGCACGGAATCAATCGAAGCTTCTTTCTAGATGGTAGCGTTGAAGAAGAATACACCAACCGAAACGGTAACAAAGAGGGTGAGAACATCCATTACTTTGAAGATGGAACGGTGTCACACCGTTTTCACTTCGTTGATGGAAAGTCAGATGGCCTTCAATTGTATTACTACCCAAATGGTGCGAAGAGTTACAGCGTCAACTACAAGATGGACAAAGTGCATGGTGAATACGCCAGTTTCTATAAAAACGGGCAAGTTTCGCATCGCGTCAATTATGTTGATGATAAGACAGAGGGGCTGGGCTACTCCTACAACGAGAATGGCTTCTTGTACCTAGAAACCCCATACAAGAGAGGGAAGAAACACGGTGTTGTCCGTGGGTGGCATATAGAAGGAAAGTTGCGCTTTGAGGAGCACTACCGCGATGGAAAACAACATGGCGCAGTGACTCACTATTATGAATCCGGCAACGTAAAACGCACCAACAACCTCGTTAAAGGATTACAAAGAGGCACACAGCGAACGTATTTCGACCAAGTTGATGCGGTGCAAGAAGAGTCCATTATCAACAATAACGGCAAAGTTAGGTCTAAAACGCGATTCAGTAAGGATGGCGAATTGACCTACGAGTATGTTGCCTCTTACCCCAACCAAAGAAAAATCAGTGATGAGAAGAAATATCGCGACGGTGTGCTGATTTCGCGTATTCAAACAAATGCTAAGAAGAAGTGGGAATTGGAAGAGCGCTTCGACAATGATGGGCAGCTAACACGCCGTTCAGAAGAAGTTAACGGGAAGCGAAACAAGGCTTTTATCCAATTGGATGTCTATACAGACAACATGGAAACGACCCATTACCAACATGGGGTCCGCCATGGCAAGCGCCTTGTTGTTTCGTCAACGGGTGAACCAGTCGAAAGTGGCACTTACCATCAAGGTAAGAAAAGCGGTACTTGGGTCATGCACTTCGATGGCACCGTCCGCACTGAGAACTACAACCGCAAAGGCCAATTGCATGGCGAATTGACTCAGGTGAACGCGGGTGGTCAGCGAACCACGTCGGAGCAGTACCTCAATGGTAAACGTCATGGCTTGACCGAAAACTATAACCACCACGGCATGTTGCTCGCAAAGGGTAACTATGTTGATGGCGAAAGAGACGGGCAATGGCAACATCAAGAAGACTATGAGTACGATGTTGTGCTTTGGTCCGGCAACTATCAACAAGGCAAGAAAACCGGGAAGTGGTACGCGCAATCAGCGGCAGGTTATGAGCTAGGCCGCGAGCAATACGACCTTCAAGGCCGCAAGCAAGGCACCTTCTATTACTTTGGCGAAAGCGGCGATATAAAACGCGTTGAACGTTATGTTGATGGTGAGTTGGATGGCGATGTCGATACCTATGGAACCGATGGCAGTATTTATCAGACACAAAGTTATGACATGGGTAAATATGTAAAGAGCAGTGATGAGGACGACGCGTCGTCATTCCTGTTTGGTGATGACAAATAGCCAAAGCTATAACCAAAGCTATAACCAAAGCTATGACCAAAGCTATGACCAAAGCAATATCTAGGCACCCAGAAGGGTGCCGATTCTTATTGAGACCTAATTTTATCAAAAAGCATTTAGCGAGGGATTGATGCGCTTTTTTACGCTATTCACACTCATGATTTGTTCATTATTGATGACGTCATCGGCTTTTGCGGAACGAATATTACTTGATGCTAGTTTAAAGCTGGTTACGGGTGATAAGAAAGCCAAGTACTACATGACGGATCCACTTACGGAGCAAGACGAAAAGTGGCCTGCGGTTGTCTATTTTGTTGAATACGACACTGTCTACTTTAAAGGTGGGTTTAACGCCAAAGAGCCCGCGAAAGCGAATGTCGTTGGGGACTATGAGTACTATACATGGCAGGGAGTTATTAAATTTAAGGGACACAAAAATAGCGAAGGCAAAGAACACGGATTGAAGCAGACATACTCTTCTGGCGATTTAAAAAAAGAACAACACTATGTGAACGGTGTTTTGAATGGGCCACAAAAAGTCTTCTATTCAAATGGGCATGTGTCTGAAGAATTTGAAATGTTGGATGGAAAACAGACGGGTGAAAGCATCAGCTATCAGCATGATGGTTCTGTCAGGTCTTTGACCACTTGGCTTGATGGAGAGACGCATGGGCCGATGTTTAACTACTACCCAAATGGCAATATCAATTACGAGATGAACTTTCAACATGGTCAGCGCCATGGAAAATACCGAGCGTACTATTTTGACGGTCAGCTAAAGAGTGAAGGTCAATCCGCGTTTAGTCAGTATGAGGGTGTGTTTAATCGGTATGACAAAGCCGGGAACAAAATTCAACAGCAAAACTACAAGGACAATGTAGAGCATGGCGTGACGCTGAATTGGTATGCCAACGGCCAATTGTCTTCTAAGCAACACTTTGTCGCTGGTGAACTACACGGCGCTTCCACTGAATATGACGAAGCCGGAAATACCGCTAAGATCTTCAATTATGCTAATGGCAAAGAAGTGGGTGAGCAGCGTGTGTTTCACAAGCAAAGCGATATGGTCGAGGTCATTTATGAATATAACGATGACAGCCGTTTAATCGCGAAAAAGGAATTTAACAAGCAAGGTGAGAAACTCTTCGACCTTTCTGTGAGCTTCAATGAAAACCACGAACGCATCAGTGATGAATTTCGATATCGACATGGTGTTGTCATTTCAAGGCGTCAAGAAGATGAAAGCAAGGCTTGGAAGCAAACTGAATTTTTTGACGAAGGTGAGTTAACCCATCGCACAGAAACCATTGATGGCGAATACCACAACCTCTACTTCACTCAGTTAGTGGATCATAAAGCGAGGAAGCAACACTATAAACACGGTGTTCCTCATGGCAAGTTTTCGGTGACGCAGTTTGGCGAAATCATCGAACAGGGTGAATATTTTGAGGGCGCGAAATACGGTTATTGGGAGCATGATTGGGATGGTAAGCGCGTCTTTAATTATAACAAGAAGGGCGAATACCATGGTGAAGTTAAAAAATACTACCGATTGGGTGGGGTAGATCGATTGGACACCTATGCCAACGGTATTCAACATGGCCCCTCAGAGTCATACATGGAAGACGGAACGCTTTGGTCGAAAGGCAACTTTGTGGACGGCAAGGAAGAGGGTAAATGGCAAACCATTATTCCTCGAAAGAGTAAGACAGCAATGTGGACGGGTTTTTATCGCTCAGGTGAGAAAGTGGGTATGTGGACAGGACAATATCCTGATGGGACTGATGCTGGCGAAGTGATGTTTGATAAATGACATCTGGTTTTCTTTGAAGCCTTAATAGGGCTTAACAAATTCTTGTGTGTTTGAAGCCCTCCAGTCTCGTGACCACCCAACTTAAACTCACCCGTACTGGTGGTTAGGTCAAAGGATGTATTGGCTTCAAGCCCAAACGACTCAAGTATGCGAATACCAGATAGTCCTCAATCAACCCATTTTTCACATCTAAGGACGTAGAGAAAACAGCTGAGTATTCACTGCCATCTAATCTCACATGGTCCACGGCACCAAAACAACTGATACGAGTAGGATCCGTATGATCAGAACCTTGAAACATAATGTCATCGAGCGTGTGTTTCATGGATTCTATGCTGGAAAAAAACTGACTATTTCCCGCCAAAAATCTTCGCTATGTTAGTCACTTCTGGGTAGTGACTCAGAACGCCACTATTTACCAGCACAAGTAAGGGTGCTCCTAGATTTCATCATCGCAAAATTGGGTAACGGGCCTGCACATTAGGATAACTTTCAGTCCAATAGCGTCAAACGAAACAGCGGTAAGATAACAGGATAGAAAGCGACCTAAAACGACACAGCATAAAATGAAAGACAACTACTTGGCTTCGCTTTCAACGCGTTCAATCTCTTTCCAAAGCTCTTCTGCTTCTGCGGTTATAAAAGCATAAGCATGCATATCGCCGTTACGCTGTGCTTGCATGGCGCGTTCTAAGGTTGCGTTGTAGCGCGTGCGTAGTTTCTTTGTTGGGTCTTTCTTGAATAGTGAAAACATAGGTACACCTTTCAATTACGTCATAACAGTGGCTACGTTTGCCAACGGTTACAAGATCACCATAAGATCAGTGTAGTCATGATATGCATCGCAATACGACGGTTTGATGAACGCAGCTGCTCAATATGGTAACGATGGTAAATGACATTTATCTTCGATAAATCGTGTTTTTCATCGTGACTTGGGTGTTTTAAACGACTAAATGCGCTTCATTGTTGTTGGTTCTTTACTTCTTTCGTCTGTCCCACTATTGTGCCTCAATCACTGTCGCCCCAAGTGAAAAGCATGTTTACGGGGTTATTCACGTACGAAGGTGGAATGAAGATACCGACAAGATTATTGCCATTGGTTGAGGATGGCATGGTTGATGAAGTGATTTCTCAGCTAATGAGTGGCAAAGAAGCTGACGTTTTTGTTGTTTCAAGCAACGGAAACATTTGCTGCGCCAAGGTGTATAAAGAGATCGATCAGCGTAGCTTCAAGAAAGCCGCCGCGTATCGTGAAGGACGCAAAGTCCGTGATAGTCGCCGTGAGAGGGCGATGTCTAAAGGCTCTAAATTTGGCCGAGAAGAAGCAGAAAAAGTGTGGCAAAACGCAGAAGTGGATGCGCTGTATGCACTGTCCGCAGCAGGTGTTCGTGTTCCTACGCCGTACGGTTGCATTGACGGCGTGCTATTGATGGAACTGGTCACTGATGACCAAGGCAGCGTTGCACCACGACTGAATGATGTCACCTTATCGAAAGAGCAAGCGTTGAGGGATCACGGTACCGTGATCCAAGATGTTGTTCGTATGCTTTGTGAAGGCATTATTCATGGTGATTTATCGGAATTTAATGTGCTGGTTGATCATCTTGGGCCTGTCATTATTGACTTGCCACAAGCGGTCGACGCATCAGCAAACAACAATGCTAAATGGATGCTAGAACGTGATGTGAATAACATGACGAACTATTATGGCCAATATGCGCCTGAGCTTATCGGTACGCAATATGCGAAAGAGATGTGGGCTTTGTATGAAGCTGGCGATCTCACGCCAAATACTGAGTTAACGGGTGTATATGAAGACGATGGCGAGGATGCTGACGTTGATGGTTTGATGGCCGAAATTAATGCTGTGATGGAAGAAGCGAGATTACGAAAAGAGCGTCGGCTGGAAGCGGAATCTGACCAAGAGTAATCTTCTTCTTCTCTGTTCTGAATATATAAAAGACCAGCTTTCGTGCTGGTCTTTTTTTGTGCTATTCAAAGCATGCCCTCGAAAACAATTTCTTTGCCTCCCGCCAATTTATCCTTGTTTGTTCCTTGTCTAGCCGTTGGTTACATTGATTGCGTCAGTTTGGTTATTTAAATAAATAAAAAGGATCACTATGAGTCAGGACAGCCGCGGTCTTAACTATTCAGGTTGCGACCAACAAGGAGTCGCATTATTCGAAGAAGCGTTCGCATGGATTTTAGATTATCAGCCGAATGCCATGCCTAAGATAGACGCGATATTGGAGCGCTACCCAGATTTTGTCATGGCGTGGGTTTTCAAAGGATATAGCATTGCGAGTGAAGGCCGGCATAGCGCGTTTAGCGGCATTCTCCCGATATTGGGCGAATTAAAACGGCTTTCGCGTGTTGCGAACGAGAGGGAGTTATTACATATCACCGCACTTTCACATTACCAAAAAGGACAAGTGAAAGAGGCCGTTGATGTGTGGTCTGACATTCTCAATCAGTGGCCGCTGGATTTAGTGGCGTTTAGACAGTCGACAGGCAACTTATTTTGGTTTGGAGAAGGACAGCGCTTGGTGGATACAGCGGCTAAGATCTCTCCGGCTTGGACAGAACAGACGTCAGGCTATGGCTATTTTGCAGGGGCATTTGGTTTCGCACTTGAAGAAGTGGGCCAGTATGACTTAGCTGAAAAATACGCACGAAAAGCGGTTGATCTTAATCCTTCCGATCTATGGGCCATACACGCAATGGCACATGTGTTTGAAATGAATGCTCGAACCGATGAAGGCATTGAGTGGATCACATCACGAGCGGAACAACTTCACCAACATAATGCGTTTGTAGGCCATGTTTGGTGGCACTTGGCCTTGTTTGAGCTTGAACTGGGACGGGTCGAAAACGTGCTGTCACTGTTCGATGAAAACATCTATCCCGAAGCATCAAATTTCTATCTCAGTGTGCAAAATGGCGCGTCACTTCTCAAGCGGTTGGAGTTTATTGGCGTCGATGTTGGTGATCGCTGGGAGCGCTTATACGAAGGTGTGAAAGAAGATATAGGCGATTACGTTTATCTGTTTACCGAACTGCACTCAGCGATGATCTTGGCTCGCAATGAAAAGCATGATGCCATTAAACAGTTGAATGATTCACTGAAAAGTGAGCGTCCTCTTCGATATAGCTATGAAGGTAACCTGGCCATTCAGTTGATTGCTGGCATTGAATCTTATGAAAAAGGAGAGTTTAAGCCGGCTGTTACTTCCATCAAACCGATACGTTATCGTTTGTCTGCGCTTGGGGGGAGCCATGCCCAGCAGGATATTATTGGGCAGTACCTGATTCATTCTGAACACTTACTAAAGCACCATTCTGCTGTAGCAGGACTGATGAAAGAGCGAGTATCCAAAAGAACACGTTGGGATTTGTCGACGGCTCGCTTTTTGGACAAAAACCAAGAAATAGATCGAATGTTAACGTCAGATAACAAGGAAGAAGCGTTTAAGGCATTACTTAGGAAAGTGATTTAAGGCGGACTAAGATCAAGCGCACAATCACTCAAGCACGTTAGACGAAAACAATGGATTAAGGTCAAAACATGGCAGTAACGGTTAATTTTCATAGCGACTTACTTTGCTTCTGGGGCTGGGTGGGGCAAGACTACAACGATAAGATCATGCACCTTTGGAGTCCTTCACAAGTTAACTGGGAGCACCATTGTTTGTCTTTATACGCCAACGTGCCTCAAAGAATGAGTACCATCGCGCCTGGTGATAGCGGTTATCTGAAATATGCTGAGATAACGGAAAGGGTTACCAGCCGTTTTGAAGGACTAGACGTTAATCCTGATTTGTGGCGCAAAGTTCGACCTTCCAGTTCTTTGATGCCTCATCAGGCCATCAAGGCCGTGAAGTTTGCGGCAGGAAATGATGAAGCGATTGAATTGGAGCGAGCGTTGCGCAAAGCCCTATTCCGTGATGCTAGGGATATTAGCCATTTTGGAGTATTGAAAGACATTCTGGAAGAGAACCACGTGGCAACGTCGGATGTGATGGAGTGCTTGTATAGTGGTCGAGCACTTGCCGATGTCTACGGCGATATCAAGACCGGAGAAGCAGAAAAAGTGCCGGGAAGCCCTGCCTGGGTCTTTGATCAGGGGAGATACCGATTTTTTGGCCAAGTTGATGTGGATTCACTGGCTTTTGCAATTAACTGTCTAGTGCAACGAGAGATGCGGTAGTTTGGCAGATAATTGTATTGGGCATGGCACTAACATCCCTTACCAAGCCCAATTTTCTTATTGTTAATCAGCACGCGCGTTTAGCGTGCTGTAACCCGCCCAAACTCTGGTCGCTGTTGTTACCCAACAGAGTGCACCAAACGTCCAAGCAATTTCCGCAAAATAGCTCGGGAACAGACAAAATAGAACTAAACACGCAATGGTTTCTGTGCCTTCAGTGAGCCCACCAATGTAATAAAGTGATTTGCTTTTATAAACGGGGTTTTCGATGTTTCGCTTGCTCGCCATGATGGCAAACGCCAGAAAGCTCGAACCTGTCCCCATAAACGAAAACACAAGAAAGGTGGCGGCGACGGCGTTTTGTTCAGGGTTTGCCAAGGCGAATGCAAACGGGATCATGGAATAAAACAGAAAATCGAGCGTGATATCAAGAAACCCGCCTGCATCGGTAATGCCTTGCCGACGAGCAAGTGCACCATCGAGCCCATCAAATATCCGGTTTAGTACAATAAACAAAAGCCCTAACCAATAATGCTCCATCGCAATAGCGGGGAGTGCAAGCATGCCGATCAGAAAGCCGGATACGGTCACCTGATTGGCGGTTAGGCCAATCTTGTCAGGCAGCTTGGCGGCTTGTTTGAGAGGCCAGCGAATAAGGGTAATGGCATAACGATCAAGCATGTTTTTGCTCCGGTCTAAGGACGCCAACGCGAGGGGATGATGTAGACGGTGCGTTTTCAGGCGCAACGGGCCAATTCAACAATGTGCTTTCCACGGGGACATCATCTTCATCGTGCGTCACCATCACGGCCGCGATGTTTCTGTTCTTGATTTGTTTAAACACGAAGGCGCGAAATGATTTTCGAAGCGGTTTGTCGAGTTTGCTGAAAGGCTCATCCAACAGGATCACTTTTGGGTGTGATAGTAGAGTACGCATTAGGCTGATTCTCGCGCGTTGACCGCCGGAAATCTGATCGGGCGCTTTGTAGGCAATATCTCCCAGTTCGATTTCTTCTAGCGTTGCGAGGGCGCGTTCTTTTTTCTCTGTGGCGCTCATGGTATCGGGTAAACCGAACGCCAAGTTCTGCCACACGCTAAGGTGCGGGAAAAGCAGATCATCTTGAAACAGAATACCGACGGCACGCTTTTCTGCGGGCAATGCCAAAATGCTTTTATCGTTAACACGAATATCGCCCTGACAACTGAATTCAGGCGAAAGATGACCTGCAACGGCGCTGAGTAACGTTGATTTACCGCAACCACTTGGGCCCATGATCGAGAGAATGTCGCCGTTCTCGACGTCAAACGACATGGCTTGAAGCAATGTGGATTGCTTAGATTTTATAGTCAGGTTTTGTACGGACAAACTCATGCATTGTGTCTCTTGTTTGTTCTTGCTTTGCAAGGCGACGACGAGGGTCGGCGAATCGGCTGGCAGCGAGTGCAAGGCCAAAAAATACCAGAGGTAGAAAGGCTTGGATTAAGCCATATACCGCGCTGATGCGGCGGTCTTGTCCACTGGCGAGGCTAACGGCCTCTGTGGTTAATGTGGTGATACGTCCTGCACCTAACAGTTGCGTCGGCAAATATTGGGAGAAACTGACGCTAAGACCGACGGCCCATGCTAGTAAAATGGCAGGCAGTACAATGGGTAGCTTCACTGCCCACCACGCTTTTGTGGCACTGTGACCTAAGCTTCTCGCCGTTTGTGTCAGACGTTGATCGAAAGAACGCCATGGGCCATCTAACGCTAAGTACACATACGGAAATGCAAAGAGAATATGTGCCCAAATAGTCGCGGGGACATGCCATTGCCCTGGCAACATATAAATCGCTATCTGAATACCGAACAGTATTGACAGTTGCGGGATCAGCATGGGAATGGCGATCACCAACTGCGGCACTGATTGATGGTATTTGTCTCGATACTCCAAACACCCTACTGCAAAAATCAGCGCGACGGTGGCAGAGACTAAGCCAAGGATCAGGCTGTTTGCCGCGAGTTCTAATAAGTTCGACGATTCTTGTTCCCAAAAGCGCGTGCTAAGACGTGTCGGCCAACTATCCGGAAAGCGCCAGCGCAATGCAAAAGACCACACCAACAAAATAGGGATCATCAAAAAGGGCAGTACCGCGACCAGCTTGAACAAATGTTTACCGGGAAGATGAAACATTTTGCTGCCGCTAAATTGCCAGTTTTGCCAGCCGCAAATCAATATGAACTCTAGCAGTCGATATATCGACAGTGTACCAAAGCACAATATAAACAGCGTAATCGCCCCTGCGGCTGCGCGGGGGAGTTCTAGTAGGTCAGGGTCATTGAACCACTGCCACACCAACACAGCGAACGTAGACGGTGAAGAAGGGCCAAGGATCATGGCAACATCAACCACCGACAAGCCGTAAGCCAGCACAGCGTAGATCGGGAAGCGCATTTTGGGTAGCCATTGAGGCAATACCACTTTTAGCCACGCTGCGCTTCGGTTGTAGCCTAAACTTTGCGACGCTGCGAGTAAGCGATCAACCTGCATTTGGCGTAGTACCGACAAGCTCATTAACAGCAAGAAGGGCGTCTCTTTTATCGCAAGGGCTATCACTAGCCCAATACCGTTGCTGTCTTGCACCAAGGACCATGTGTAGGGCGTTGTTTCTTGCGTAAACAGTGCGAAGAAACGAAATAACCAACCAGAAGGGGCGAAGGTGAGGGCAAAGCCAATGGCAAAAGCGACGTGGGGCATGGCAAGCAGAGGCGAGAGCCATTTTTCTATTCGGCTCCATCCTGATGTTCCCCAGCAACGCTGCAATATCAGAAAGGTAATCAGTACCGCTAACAAGGTAGCGGTTACGCCTGTAAAAAGCGTGAGTTGCAGGGCTTTTCCGCTACCCGGCCAAGCCATCATGGCATACCAGCCATCAAGATTGGGTTCGGTTAACCCTAAAACGGGAAGGTAGCTGGTGGCAGAAAGCAACACGCCACCCAGCCCCGGAATTAAGGGTAAACAACACACTGTCAGCGTCATCAGATACAGCAGACGTAACATGTCTACCCCTTACCAATTGATAATGTTTGGTACATTATCGTTACTGGCCGTAACGCTCAAGCCATGCTTTTTCTAGCGCGACTTGCCAGCTTGGGTGCGGTTCAGGCTGAGACTTGAACAGTGGCTTGCTGCCAACGCTGGTTAGCGAAACAACCGCTGGATCGCCCCAGATGTCACTGTTCGCTTTGCGAGACTGTGCTTCTTCACTCATCAAGAAGTTAATCGCAACCAGTGCGCCTTCTTTGGCATTGGCATTCCATGGAATACCCATAAAGTGAATGTTCGACAGTGCGCCGCTATCAAAGGCAAAGGTTTTTGCTGATGGCGCGAGGGTACCGTTTTTAACCGCCGTCTCTGCCGCGTTCGGGTTGAAGGTAATGGCTAACAGTAATTCACCATCATCAAGCAATTGCATGGTTTCTGTGCTGCCAGCAGGGAATTGTTTGCCATTTCTCCACGCAACCGCATGTAACTCATCCAAATACGCCCAAAGTGGCGCTGTGACGGTCCTAAACTGGGCTTCATCAACCGGTTGATAAAGCGGTGTAGTGTCAGTGGCTAACTCAAGCAGCGCGGCTTTTAAAAAGCTTGTACCGTGGAATTGCGGTGGCTTCGGGTAGGAGACTTTGCCAGGGTTAGCTTTCGCCAAACTGAGCATTTCCACAAATGATGTTGGTGGGTTCGCCAGTGTTTTCTCATCATGAATAAACACTAATTGACCCACACCCCATGGTGCTTCAAGGCCTTCTGTGGGTTCTGTGAAGTCTTCTTTTACAGGAAGCGATTTATCGACAATTCGCCAATTAGGAAGCTGCTCTGTAAACGGTCCAAACAACAGACCGTTTGCTTTCATAGATTTGAAGTTCTCACCGTTGAGCCAAACCATATCGACACTGCCGCCTTCGGTTTTACCTGCGGCTTTTTCTGCGACTAAGCGATTGACGGTTTCTGCTATGTCGGACACTTTAACATGTTGAATAGTGACACCGTAACGGCTTTCAAGCTCTTCATTTGCCCAGCGCAGGTAGGCATTGATTTCTTGGCTGCCACCCCAAGCATTAAAGTAAACCGTTTGCCCCATGGCATCTTTCTCAATCTGTTCCCAGTTAGACGGGTCAGCAGCCATGCTGACCGAACTAAAAGCGAGCGCACATGCAGTGACGATTGATGTAAAGTTCATTGTGCTTAATCTTCCTTTTTGATTGGTTGTGAGCCATTGTTTTTTGACTCATTACGCATCCAAGCGTGAAATTTCTCTACCCAAACAAGCAAACCCTGCGGCGCATTGTTTTGCTTCCAAACACCTGCCGTGTATTTCGTCGCTTCACTCATGGTTGGATAGGGGTGAACCGTACCAAGAATTTTATTCAAACCGAGGCCATGTCGCATCGCAAGGGTAAATTCTGCGAGCAAGTCCCCAGCATGTGAGCCGACAATGGTCGCGCCGAGAATCTTGTCTTTGCCTTTGGGGGTGATGACCTTAATAAAACCATGGTCTTCACCATCAGCAATGGCGCGATCCAAATCGTCAATGCCGTAGTGGGCAATCTCGTAGTCAATCCCTTGGGCAATGGCTTCTTTTTCATTAATACCAACACGTGCCACTTCGGGGGCGGTGTAGGTGGCGGCTGGCATGACAGAGTAATCGGCCTTAAATTTCTTAAAGTCACCGAACAGAGCATTCACTGCGGCATACCATGCTTGGTGACCCGCAGCGTGAGTCAGCTGGAATGGGCCTGCAACATCACCCACCGCAAAAATGTTGGGGTAATTGGTTTGCAGATAATCATTCACCTTGACGGTACCGCGCTCGGTAAGTTCAACACCGATGTCTTCAAGGCCAAAGCCTTTGGTATTTGCAACGCGACCAAGAGCGAGCATAACATGATCAAATTCAACGACGACTTCTTCTCCGTTCTTATCAAGATAAGCACGTTGCGTGTCGCCATCTTTCTCAAAGCGGGTCGCTTTGTGCCCAAGAAGAATATTTACACCATCTTCCGTTAGACCTTTAACGACTAACGCTGCGGCGTCCGCGTCTTCACGAATAAGCAGTTGGTCAGCCATTTCTACCAAGGTGACGTTCGAACCGAAGCGAGAGAAGCTTTGTGCCAGCTCCGCACCGATAGGTCCACCGCCGAGTACCAAGAGTTTCTTAGGCAGTTCTTGTAGCTCCCACACGTTATCAGAGGTCAAATAGTTCACCTCTTGTAAGCCTGGGATGCCCGGAACGAGAGGGCGAGCCCCCGTTGCGATAACAATGTTTCTTGTGGTCAAGCGTTCTCCGTTTACCTCTACTTCCCACGGAGAGAGGATTTTCGCTTCACCTTGAATACACTCCACACCAAGCTTTGAATAACGCTCTACGGAGTCATGAGGCTCGATATCAGCGATCACTTGATGTACTCGACCCATCACTTGTTTGAAATCGACCGTCGGCTCACCCGCATTCACCCCAAACTCTTTGGCGCGGTTGATTTCGTGCACAGAGTGTCCCGCGCGGATCAGGGCTTTGGATGGGACACAACCCGTGTTTAAACAGTCGCCGCCCATTTTGTGTTTTTCAATCAAGGTGACTTTGGCTTTCACTGCCGCGCCGATATAGGTCGTGACCAAACCGCCAGCACCCGCGCCAATGGCAATCAGGTTGCGGTCAAAGGTGACGGGCTTTTGCCATTTCGCGTACACACGGCGTTTTTGGATAAAGTTCATAATGACCTTTGCAATAATTGGGAATAAACCGAGCAGCACTAACGACAGCAACACACCGGGAGACACAATGCCGCTCAATGAATCAATTTGTGCCAATTGCGTACCGGCGTTGATGTAAACCGCTGTACCCGGCAACATGCCGATTTGGCTCACAACGTAAAACGTTAGCGTGCGGATTGGCGTTAAGCCCATCAGCAGGTTGATAATGAAAAACGGAAAGACAGGAATTAAACGAAGTGTCAGCAAGTAGAAAGGACCATCATTTTTGATGCCTTCGTTAATGGTCGAAAGCTTGTTGCCAAACTTGTTTTGAATAGAGTCTTTCAATAAGAAACGGCTTACCAAAAACGCGAGTGTTGCGCCAATCGAGCTGGCGAAAGAAACCAGCAGTAATGCCCACCAAAACCCAAACAAAGCCGCACCGAGTAGTGTTGCGATTGCGGCACCGGGAAGAGAAAGGGCAGTCATGGTGATATACACCAGGAAGTAAACCAAACTGGCTGTGAGGAAATTCTGTGAAATGGAGTCTTTCAATGCTTCATGCTGAGCTTTGGCATTGTCGAGTGTAAAAAGTGCACCCAGATCAAAAGCAAACCAAGTTACAAATATGGCGGCAATGACAAAGATAATGCTCAACTTCTGTTTGTTCATTTGAAATCCTTTCGTAATAACGTTGTTCAACACCGTCAGGAATGTTCGTACTCTGTGAAATTAGTCACTGTGTTAACTATGGCAAAAGTTTAAAACTGGATTAAGAAAAAACGTATTATCTCAATGAATTAATACAATTATTTACCGACTCTGTGACCCGACAAGCTTCTTGCGAAAATCGACAACACGTGACACACAAGTGTCCGGCCGTTCCGTAATTTTGCTTGGTGATAAAGACCTGAGGGCAGAGAAATTAATTACATGCTTCATCAAATTTTTCGATGCTAAGGGCATTTTTAGGTTGCTCGGCCAGAAGGGAGTGTACGGTAATTTGATGAATATTAATGATTTAACTTTAGGAATGGGTATGACGATAACGAATGCATGTTGGTGGAATTTTCGAGTTGTAGCGGTGATTTATTGTTGATTTAAAGAATGGCCGTCACGACAGTCTGAAAGGCGCAGTCGTAGGCGTGGAGAAACCACAAACTAGAGGCAGTACTTAGAATACTGAACAATAAGCAAAGACAAAGGAACAATGGCTAGGGTAGTTGCACCACCGATATGGTAGTTCCTGTGCCAATATCGCTGCGCGAAACTGTTCATTTTTAAACCCCATATAACAACGGTCGCGTTAATGCCAAAGAAGACAATGACCAAGATCGTTAAAAATGAAGGGGCAAACATACCCTGTTCAAGGGCTGCATAAAACGAGATCGGCAATAAGAAGCAAAAAAATACTGCCCACTTGAATCGTCTAGGCCATTTGCGAAAATGGTCTCGAAATATTCTGTCTATTTGATCGGGAAACGGCTTGCTGTAATGCATCTCATTGTTGCCATTCATCTATCTTGTCTTTTTGGCTTAGTTCAAATTTCGAACAATTGATAATCAACTGAGTGCATTTGTTGTCATCACTGTGACATATGTCACATTAATGGTGTTTTTGAGGTTTTTTGGCGGTTTAATACAGATCTGAAGAAATTTGAGTATTTTTGACTGAAAACATAGCTTGTCCCGCAGCCAATAAGCAATGGAACATGATGTTATTTTCGGTTTAGTGAACCTTATTGTCGTAAAAATGCAGTAGGAAGTGTCATGTTTTGACTGTGAATACAGTATGGAGTGCGATTAGGTTGGCGTTGATAGGGTACTGGTGACAATTAAAACTGAGAAAATGGATATCTAGACCAGTCAGAACAATCTCAAAAAAGAGTGTTGTACTGACTGGATGAAAGCTGGGTTTGAGGCGTTACTGGTGCAAGGTTTGCAAAAGTTCGTCACGGCGTTGAGGCGTAATCACTGACCAGTGTTTACCTTCTATCGCGCCTTCCAGTGCCCAAAGTAGTTCAAGGCTAAGCGTATCTTGGTGTGATTTCTGCAAAGCTCGATAAGCTTTCACGGCGCCCTGTGTTTGCAACTGTTCGACAGAATCGATACCTGCTTTTTTTAGCATTCGCTCTGTGGCGAGTCGCAAGTTTGGCAGATCTTTGATACGCGTTGGCGCCGCCGTCTTTTTTTCTTGCTGATCGTCTCTGGCAATGGTGAGTGCTGTCGTGGCATAGGCCATTAACTCGTCAGATTTTACCCACCAATTTTCAGGCACAGCATAGTATTTAGTCACAACAGGGAAGCCGCGTTTTTTGTAGACGTAAGGGCTCATCGCCAGATGTTTGAATTCAGCTTCATTCGTTTGACCAGCACGAAGGTGAAGCTGATCATTAACAACCAGTGCGAACATTGTCTCATCGCAAAATACACCAAACCCACCAAACATAGAGCGGGATTTGATTTTGCCAAGACATTCGAAGAACTTCAGTGTGTTTTTTAGCGTTGGTTTATCCATGTGACTAATTCTCAATCAATACGTTCCTGGATGAATGGTCAAGGAGCAACGTAGCAAAGCTAATTCAGAGAATTGTCAACGAACCAGAAATATCCGGTATGTGAATGCTAACGTCATCGGTAGCTCCGCTACCACCAACACATAAAATCAGTGTTGTGAGGCCGGAAGCTTTGCGTCCCACGCTTTCGCGATGGTTTGCCTTTTTCTTGACGGGTTTTAGCTTAACTGAATCGCATCATTTTGTCGTTATTGCTGGTCTCATAAAGTGTGATCTTGGTTCAGATAGAATCTTATTGATGTGATTGATAATATCCGGTTGTCTTTGTAATTGAAGTATTTTTGACCAAGATGACTACTTTATATCTGGGTTTAAGGGTAGCACTAGAAAACTAGGCAATTTACCCTTTAAGAGGTGAGTCGCAATAATGAGGTTGAGTCAGTCGGAAAACTTGCCAGTTAATAAAAAAGCCCAACCAAAAAAAAGTGGTCGGGCTTTTAGAGAAGTACCGCGAGAGCGTGTATTTTACTCGGCGTTAAGATTTTTCACCGAACTGCGAATGATGAGCTCTGGTTGCATAACAAAAATCTGCTGTTCGTTCTCTTTATTGGCGAGACGTTCCAATAATAGTTTGATTGCAGTTTTACCCAGTCGATTTTTCGGCTGATGAATTGTCGTCAACGGTGGTGAGAAAAATGCGGCTAGATCAATGTTATCGTAGCCAATAACAGAAATGTCGTTAGGAATGTCTAACCCGGCCTGACGGAAGGTACTGATTGCAGCCAGTGCCATGATGTCATTAAAGCAAAAAACAGCCGTTGGGCGGTCTTCTTGGGCCAATAATGCTTTTGCCGCTTCAACTGCGGAGTCACACTCAAAATCGGCTTCTACAATCCAGTTCGGATTTTCTTCAATGCCAGCTTCTGCCAACGCAGTTCTAAAGCCTGCCAAGCGCGTCTGACAGGTGAGTTTATCTAACTGACCTGAAATACAGCCGATTTTGGTATGGCCGTTGTCTACAAAGTACTTGGTCGCGATATAGCCACCGAGTTCGGCATTATCTTGAATGCAGTCGGTGTTGACATGTTGCGTGCCCCAATCCATCACAACCATCGGCAGATCTTTCTTTTTCTCTAATAGAATAAGAAGTTCTTCATTCAAGTCAGAGCACATCACCAACAGGCCATCTACGCGTTTTTCTGCCAACATGCGCAGGTAGTCGCGTTGCTTCGCTAAGTTACCTTCGGTGTTACACAAGATAAGCGTGTAGCCTTCTTTGTAGCAGTATTCTTCTACCCCATGTACAACTTCCGCAAAGAACGGATTGGTAGATTTGGTGACCAGCATGCCAATCGTGCGCGTTGAGTTACATTTCAAGCTGCGCGCAACTGCACTCGGTGCATAGTTTAAGTCGTCGACTGCGGCCCATACTTTCTTGGTTGTGTTTTCTGCGACAAAGCGTGTTTTATTGATCACGTGTGAAACGGTTGTCGTAGATACACCAGCCATGCGTGCGACATCTTTAATTGTTGCCATTGGGTAATCTTCTTATCGTTTTCATTAGCAGCTTGAGAAATAGAGGCTGCTCAACATGTTTACGCCGCTATGCTAAGCGGCGTAATGGATTCGTTCTTTCTATAGGCGGAGAGACGGACTCTCATCCCCTTGTCGTCGAGGTTTCATCGACACTGCCAGCAACTTGCTTTCCATCAAGTGTGGGAGAAGGGGGGAACGCTGCGGCGGCACTATGACGAGGCGTTTGTAATGTTACAGAAATTTCTCAATGCCAATCGCTTGCGTTCACAGTTTACTGGCTCATGACCGCGCCCGCAATTATTCAATTGAAGCGACTCGCGTAAGCTTGATGCGTATCAAGCTTGCGAAATAGCGGGTTTTTTCTGTTTTCCAAGCTCAAAAAAAGAAAAAACCGGGCTTGCCCGGCTTCATTTATCATAACCAAACACTTCAAGATGCTTGTTTAGCGAGAATTTGTTTGGGTATAGATAGGCACCTTTTTATTCGCCTTTAAGGAACAAAAGATCCAGTGTGATAAATGCAGTGAGCAATGCACCCGCGGCTTTATAAAAACCGAATTGATCAAACTGGTTTAGCGATTTTTGGAAACTACCTAGCCACGGCATGACCATGGTTTCCAAAAATACTTGCTGTTCTTGCATCATGGATTCTTGTTGGTCTTCTTCGGTTTCTTTGTTGGCAAGAATGACCAAGTTCCCTATGAAATCAAGCACAACCGCAAGATGGTCAAACGGTTCATTGAAATCTTTACGTTGAGCAATGCCGTACTTTTCCATCCATTGACCCATCTCTTGCGCGGGCTTATCGTTCAACAGACCGGTTTCACCAATATAAATAGACGCATAAGGCAATGCGCCTGTTTTTGGTGTACTGAGGAATAAACCACAGAAATCAGCGGCTAGCTCGAGTTGTGCATCTTCGCGGAGCTTTAGCGCGGCAAGCGCGTTGCGAAATTCAACGATCGGTGCTTTCAATTCCTCGGTCATGGCTAACGCGGAAAAATAGTTATCCATGTTGCTGCCGTGGTAATTATTCAAATCATCTTGCGTTAATTCACTGGCGAAAAGGGAAGACATCCACCAGTAAAATTCTGCACGTTGTTCGTTAATGGCAATAAATTCTTGCATTGTCATTCCGTTAGTTGAAAAAAAGCACTTTAAGTCTATCTAACATAGAGCAAAAAAGGGCAGCTAAGCTGCCCTTTTCTTCATACTGTCTCTTATGCGATATCCATCGCCGGGAACAGTGGGTTAACGCCGTCAACGTTGATTGGGCCGCTGAAGCCAGTAACAGCAGGTATGTTACCTGTGTGCTTCTCAATCTCAACCAGTGCTGTATGCGCAGAGGTTGCTTGCGCTAACTTAGAGGTGCCGATGTCTACAGTCAGTACGTTTGGATCGCCGTAAGTACAAAGTGTACCCGGCTTGCCGCCTTCAAGTGGCGCATACCAAGCACCTTCTTCAATACGACATACGCCAGCTTTATAGTCGTCAGTCACGACTGCGCCCGCAAGGACCTGACCACGTTCGTTGAATACACGAACCACATCACCAGAAACAATGCCACGTGCTTTTGCGTCAGCAGAGTTGATGTAGCAAGGCTCACGACCCGCGACTGCGTAAGTGTCACGGAACGCGTCTGACGAACACAATTGCGAGTGCAGACGGTAGTTAGGGTGACAGCTTTGCATGTGCAGCGGGTAGCTCTTTGACTTAGGACCGCCATGGCTACGCTCAACTTTTTCGAACCACATAGGGTGACCCTGACAGTCGTCGTAACCCATGTCTGCGATTGTCTTACAGTAGATTTCGATCAGACCTGATGCTGTGCCCAGTGGCTCAAGATCAGGTTCATTACGGAATGCTTGGTGACGAACCCACTCGGTACCTTGAGGGAAGGCAATAAATTGTTCTTCTTCCCAGAATTTAACGAAGTTAGGCATGCGAACGCCAATACCACGGCCTTGCAGACGTGCACCGTTATAGATCTCTTCGATCCATTCCATTTTGGTTTTGCCGCCAGTGAACGCTTCTTCGCGATCAAAACGGGTGCACAGCTCGCGGAAGATATCGAAATCGTCTTTCGCTTCAAACATTGGCTCTACGATTTGTTTCATCGCAATAATGCCTTTGTTCGAGTGGTTACCGAATGACTCGATGTCGTTACGTTCGTAAGTTGTCGTTGCAGGCAGAACGATATCAGCAAAACGGCAGCTCGCAGTCCACTGATGGTCAATAGACACGTAGGTTTCCAAGTTACGCCATGCCTTGATCATTCGGTTACGATCTTGGTGCTGGTGGAACAGGTTACTACCACAAGAAATGGCCATCTTGATGTGCGGGAATTTGACTTTTTGACCATTGAAATCAATGGTATCGCCTGGGTTTTCAAGGCAGTCAACAATGCGCGCAATCGGGATGAAACTTGAGTAACCGTTGTAGCTACCGTTGTGGATAGGTTCAACGCCTGTTACTGAGTTGAAGCCAGACATTAGCGGGCCAGCTGAAGTCACGGTACCTGCATCGTTATAGTGCCAGCCGAAACCGAAACCACCACCAGGTAGACCAATTTGTCCCAGCATTGCCGACACAACGACGATCATCCATGCATATTGCTCACCGTGCTGCATGCGCTGCAAACACCAACCCGCCATGATCTGTGTACGACCACTTGCCATGATGCGCGCGAGTTCGCGGATTTCATCAGCTTGAATGCCACAGATTTTCTCTGCCCATTCTGGGGTTTTCGCCACGCCGTCTTTCTCACCCAATAGGTAAGGCAGGAACTTGTCGAAACCTGTGGTGTAGTCAGCCAAGAACTGCTCATCGTGCAGCTTCTCGGTATACAGGGTGTGCGCTATTGCTAACATCAGAGGCACGTCAGTTTGTGGGTTAACCGCAATCTGCTTGCCACCGAAGTATTTGTATGAAGAGGTTTTCACAGGGTCAACGTGGATAACGTTGATTTCGCCTGCTTTCACTTTTTCAGCCAGTTGCTGGTAGTAACCGTAAACGCTGTGGTCTGGGATCTGCCAGCCAACTTGCAGGTTCTTAACCGGGTCATTGCCCCAGATCACGATAGTTTTCGCGTTTTCCAGAACGACAGGCCACGATGTTTGCTGCTCGTAAACTTCCATTGCGCCAGCAACGTAAGGTAGAACAACTTGCGCCGAACCCGTTGAGTAGTCACCCATTTTCGCTAAGAAGGTGCCATGCAGGCCAATACCACGGTGCATCATGGTGCCCGCAACGTTCAGTTTACCGACTGATTGCCAGCCAGTATTACCCGCGTACAGTGCGCTAGGGCCATAGGTGTTCTGAACACGCTCAAGCTCATGATGGAAGAAATCAAGAGCCTGAGACCATGGCACACGGACGAAACGGTTGTCACCGCGTTGTGTCGTGTCTGATTTCCAGCCGTGCTTCAGCCAATCGATGCGTACCATTGGGTACTTCACGCGAGAAGGGTTGTAGACCACTTCGCGAACCGCGTTAAGCATTGCGGTTGGGTGTGGGTCGTGCTCAAACGGTACGGTGTCAATCCAGATGCCGTTTTCTACTTTGGCGCGGAATGCACCCCAGTGAGAACCGTGTATCACGTCGCCAGTGAACGTGGTTTTTACGTCAGTTGCGGCCATTGCTGAACGCGGTGCTAATAGGCTACCGCCGATAACAGCACCCGCACTGGCGGTTAACATGCCAGAGAGAAAACGACGGCGGGTAATGCCTTGTAGTTTTTCAGTCGCCATGTAGGAATCCTTATTCTTTAAAAGTTGGTTGGACAGGTGTCAAAACACCTGTCCATTATTTGTTCTTGATTACGGACTTGTTCGCGGACAGTCCTTACCGATTAGTGCGCGCCAGCACCGCCGGTGTCGCTACCGTGGTTCTGCAGATATTTCAGCAGAGTACGCTCTTCGGTTTTGCTCAAGCGGTAATACGCGCTCATCGCTTTCAGGCTCGAAATCCAGCCATTCGCTGTGAAGTGGCCTGGTGCTGGTGCTGCGTGGCAAGAGTTACAAGAAGAGGAGTACATTTCAGATGCATAGTCCCAAACAGGATCAATGCTCTCTAACATGCCGTCTTTGGTGATGTAGGCATTCACCGCAACTTGCTTCCAAGCAATATTGGTTGCTGCATCAACTTCTTCTGAAATCACGGTTTCAGTCGTTTTCACGTCACCACGAATGGTCGCTTTGAATACACGTTTACCCATGTACTCGGTCATGACGCGGCCTTTACCGTTGGTTTCGATCCAACCTTGAATGCGCACTTTCAGCATGTCGCCTTCTTCGCCAACGACATCAACTTCAGAAGCAGGCAGCAGTTGACCTTCCACTTTGCCATTGGCATCGGCGGTGGCGAACAGGCTCTTCTCTTCCAGCGAGTAAAGCTTCGTCGCACCAGCAGGGGCAATAGCAGAGGCTGCAAGTGTTTCGAATGTCTTACGGAAACCGCCTGCCATGTTTGGCAGTTCATGGGCAATACCCTTGTGACACTCAACACACGCCATGTTTTCTTTTGCAGCAGGGATCATCTCTTGCATCGCTTTAACCGATTGCTTGCTGTGATCCATTGCGTCGTAAGAGTGACAAGTCGTACAGGTTTTGTAGTTCTCGTCTGCCATGCGATCCCAGACTTTCTGGGCAAGTTCGAGGCGATGCTCTTCAAACTGTTCAGGGGTATCGATTTTGCCAGTGATAAAGTGGTGATATAGGTCTGTCACTGCGCCCATTTTACGCATGACTTTGCCGGCGAAATCTTTTGGCTGGTGGCAGTCAACACACTCAGCGCGAATACCTTTCGCATTGCTGAAATGGACAGATTGTTTATATTCTTCGTAGTTCTGCTGCATGGTGTGACATGACGTACAAAATTCCGTGGTAGAGAACACCTCAAAGGTTTTGTTCATCGTGACCACACCTGCGACCGCAATGACGGCACCGACCAGAACCAGCGCAATGATTGGATACTTGCGACTCGGCTTCATCAGCTTTTGCAATAGCTTTTTCATAAAAATGGATACACCCATAATGTTCTTGTAGTTAGTGATGGGCCATTCCCTGAAACGTGTTCGGAAACCCAGCCTGCGCACTTTATCTACGTGTTTTGATGCGTTATTTCGAGTGGCGCATAGTAACGATTGGATGTGAATATGGTTACGCACCAAAATGAACGGGTTTATTCGTATTATGAAAGGATGTGAACAGGCGGCTGAAAAGTGTAGTGATGCGAGTGTTATGTGCTTCTAAATCCGCTAAATATGCAGAATATGGTGGGTAACTCGCAAAAAATTAATCACCGACTGTTAATCCTGTGCTGATTGCGATCTAAAAAATATGCAACAACCATGAGATAAATCAATTTTAGGGTTACCTTTGCTGGTACAGTGCCGGCCTTCATGACGATTTGTGAACAGGGCTGCATTGAGTTATCACATACTGGTCGTAGATGACGAAGTGGTTACCCGCACTATGGTGGGCGGATACTTCGAAAAACAAGGATATAGTGTCAGTCAGGCCGCTGACGGCAAGGAAATGCATAAGATTATGAATGAACGGCACGTTGACCTTGTCCTTTTGGACATCAACTTGCCGGGTGAAGACGGATTGATGTTAACGCGAGATCTTCGTAGTAAATCCGATGTGGGCATTATTTTGATCACTGCGCGCACCGATAGCATCGATCGTATCGTCGGCCTAGAAATGGGCGCGGATGACTACTGCACCAAACCGTTAGAGCTCAGAGAGCTATTGGTACGGGTGAGGAATTTGCTTTGGCGTATATCTCGCAGCAATACTGCAATGCTTGTCGAGAGTTTGCCGCCAGAAAATGATAAAATCGTTAACTTCAGCGGTTGGACCTTCGACATTGAACGCCGTGCTCTCAGCAGAGAAGACGATACGGTCAAGTTAACCAAGGCCGAATATGAAATGCTGGTGGCGTTTACTGCTAACCCAAATCGGGTATTGAGCCGCGAGCGTATTTTGAACCTTATTAGCCATCGCGTTGATGCGCCGAACGACAGAACCGTTGATGTGCTGGTTCGGCGTCTAAGAAACAAAATAGAAGCAGAACCCAAGAAACCACAGTTGTTTATTACTGTGCATGGTGAAGGTTACATGTTCGCAGGGCGATAAACGTCTCTGCGATCCGAGAGAGCTATGAATTACATTCCCTTTGAAGAATACAAACGTAAGTGGATTTTCACTCATCAGTCGATGCCTGTTGCGGAAGAAGACTACGCGGAAATTAAACCGATGACGGAAGCGCGTGGCGCGCAACTGTGGCGAGATTTCGTGAGCACCGAGAGCCCAACCCCCGATCATTTTGGCAAAGGCGATTGGGCGGCGACACAAAGTGTGTGGGAAAGCAGCGTGAACTGGCAGGCACCATGGGAAGATGAAGCGGAACTCCCTGAAGAGTTTCTTGCGCATTTCCCTTGGGAAGACAATGTGGTGGTTTATTTTTGCTATGAAAAAAATAACGTCATCGAAACGCGCTGGAGTGTGTTTAAGAAATATTGGAAGAACTTCCTGTTCTACGATGACAAACCCTTGTTGATTGGACGTAAGAATAAACAAGTGGCGATGTTTGAACAAAATGGCATTGTGAAACTTGGTAACAGACCTTAGTTGCTAGTCAGCTTTTCCCATTTACACATTGTCTATGTCGACTGTTGTTACTGTGACAGAAAACACAGGTGAATGTAGATGAATAGCGGTGCTTAGAAGTGCATAGCGCTAAACAGAAAAAAGCAGAAGCAACGAGGCTTCTGCTTTTTTTGTGCTTAGCATCTTGGTGAGCGACAAATAGAGTGGTCAGGGAAGCGGTTTAAAGCGTAATAATTTCATTCCCAGATAGTTCGCCGCGCTCGAAATACGCCAAGTTCGACAACGTGGTTTCTGCAATATTACCCAAGGCCTCTTCCGTTAAAAAAGCTTGATGTCCCGTAAAAAGCACATTGTGGCAGGCAGAGAGACGCCGAAAGATATCATCCTGAATCACGTCATTCGACTTGTCTTCAAAAAACAGATCCTGTTCATTTTCGTACACATCTATGCCTAGAAAACCAATTCTTCGGCTTTTCAATGCGTCAATGGCGTCTTTAGAGTTCAATAACCCCCCGCGGCTTGTGTTAATGATCATCACACCATCGCGCATTCTTTCAAACGCGGCCTGGTCAAGCATGTGATAGTTTTCATCGGTTAACGGGCAGTGCAAGGTAATCACATCTGCTGCGTTATAGAGTTCATCCAATGACACGTATTCTGCACCCAGAGCGATAGCTTTTGGGTTTTCAAAGGGATCATGAACCAAGAGTTTCATGCCCAGTCCTCTGAGAATGCGCAATGTCGCTATGCCGATTTTTCCTGTGCCTATTACGCCAACGGTACGGTTGTGAAAGTTGAAGCCAGTGAGCCCTTCAAGGTTAAAGTTAGCATCACGTGTGCGTTGATAGGCGCGATGAATATGCCGATTAAGGCTTAACATCAGCCCCACCGTATGCTCGGCGATAGATTCTGGGGAATACGCGGGTACACGGACAACTTGTAAGCCGAGCGCTTTAGCTGCTGTAAGGTCGACTTTATCAAAACCTGCACACCGCATCGCAATCACTTTCACGCCATGTTTAACCAGTTCCTCCAATATCTCCGCGTTTAAGTCGTCGTTGACGAATGCGCAAATGGCCTCAAACCCCGCGAGAAGTTGTGCTGTTTGAGTGGTCAACCTGAAATCAAAATAACTGATCTCGTGATGGAAGTTTTCGTTCCATGTGTCGAAAGACTGCTTGTCGTAAGATTTGGTGCTAAAAACGGCCACCCTCATGGTTGGACTCTCTCTTTGCTATTGTGATGTGCTATTTAAAAACCATGGCTGACTCGCGACATTCGTTCAATGCCCGATAATGGGATTTCACTCAATTAGTGCCCAGTTTGTCTTTCACATTTAAATTGCCTTTTGGCGTGAAACTTGCAATTGTTTTTGACATTGCCACAGGCTAAAAACGAATAAGAAAAGGGACTTAGCATGAAGAGGGTACTTGGGGTCGTAACGATATTGTTGGTGTTGAGTGGTTGCTCTTACGTGCCAACATATGGCGTGCACGGAAAGTTGTTATCGACAGAGCAACAAATTGTTGACTGCCAATACGAAACGGCACTCGATACGTTGCAGCGATTTACCGTGGTGGGCAGTTCGAAAGAAAAAGCGCGGGCATTTGAGTTCATGGGTGTGGTGTATCAAGAAAAAATGGATTTAGAAGCTTTCAACCATACTGTCGACCGTTATTTGTTTAACTCGGTAGGGCGTGGCGAGGATCGTGCTGTTGTTATTCAAAACTGGAATGAAACGCGACGATATATTCGTGAAAAGCGCGTTTATGTACTTGGGCAAGCCGAATGCGCGACCAATTTTGTGACATCGGGCTGATACCAAGATCTCATTTATCTGTGATCTTGTTTCCACCCTTTAATGTGGATCGCATTTTTAATGCATCTCACTAATAGATAAAGGAACTTTATTAATTACCTCACAGTTTTCTTATTCATCAAGTACTAAATTAGTCCTGCGTTCAAAATCAGTCAGTAATGCTGGCCGCCACTTATAGACTGATTTTCAACCACAACGACTTTCATTTCTTTCTGGTTTGGTTGTATAAACTGAAGGAAATAAATGAGAGGGCGGAACTCTAAATCCGCCAGTAAAAACACGAGGAAAACCAGTGTCGGTATTGGCCTATTGACGCTGGTTTTTTTCATTTCTGCCGTTTGTGATTTTCCGAAGCTGAAGCCAAAGAAAAAGCGGCAATGATCAGCCGCTTTTTTGCTCAGATTATCCGATTACGAATTGCGATAGGGCTTACCTGCTTTTTCCATCACACCCGCATACTCTTTGAAGATCTCGACCACGCGTTTGTTACGTGGGCTGGTTTCTGCAACTTCGTCCCAGAACTTGTAAGCTTCAACTTCCACTTGGCGCCACTCTTCATCTGGAATGGTGGTTAGCTGCATTTTAGTGCCTTGGGTTCTAAGCTTGGCTTCGCCGCCCCAGTACCAATGCTGACGATAGTAGTGGGATGTATCCATCATCATATTGAATAATACTTTCAGGTGTTCTGGCAGGGCGTCCCAACGCTCCGAGTTGGCAAAGAACGAGCCGCACCATGCCCCGGAAATATTGTTGGTTAAGAAGTAGTTAGTCACATCTGCCCAGCCGACGGTGTAATCTTCTGTAATGCCTGACCATGCAATGCCGTCCAGTTCGCCTGTTTGTACGGCAACTTCTACGTCTTCCCATGGCAGAGTGACGGGAATAACACCGAAGCGTGACAGGAATCGGCCTGCGGTTGGGAAGGTGAAAATACGTTTACCTTTCAAATCCGCCAGACTGTTAATGGGTTCAACAGTGGCAAAGTGGCAGGGGTCCCAAGAGCCGGCACTTAGCCACGTGACACCTTTCACTTCGTCATAAGCTTCTTTCCAGATCTCCTTTAAACCGTACTCTTCAAAAAGCACAGGCACATCGAGGCTGTATCTTGTTGCGAAGGGGAAATACCCACCAAACACGGCAATGTCCACGGGTGCAGCGATTGAGTCATCGTCACTTTGTACAGCGTCGATGGTTCCTCTTTGCATTGCGCGGAACAACTCACCCGTTGGGACAAGCTGGTCGGCGAAATACAACTCGATCACCATCTCGCCATTGGCTGCAAGGTTAAAGGCATCAACAGCGGGTTTGATTACGTGTTCTGCTAGTGCTGGCCCAGCATAGGTTTGCAAACGCCAACGAATAGGTTCTTTGGCGGAAACTACGGCAGGTGCGCCCAATATTGCCGTTGCACTGCCCGCACTAACTATCCCTGCTTTCTTCAAAAAATCGCGTCTATTGCTCATAGCGGTGTCCTTTTCACGTCTAAGTTAGATGTTGCGTTTTTAGGTCTTACATTCTTGCTTGTCTCACTTTTGAGTTTAGAACTGGTTTCAATTATCGGCTGTAATGCCATTCAGGAAGCCACAATGCGACCTGAGGGAAAATCATCACAATGGCTAACGCGCACATCATGATGATGACAAAGGGAATGATGGAGCGATAAATATCAGTGAGCGACACCTCTGGAGGCGCCATTGCTCGCATCAGGAAGAGGTTGTAGCCAAATGGCGGCGTCATGTAGGCAATCTGACAAGTGATGGTGTAAAGCACGCCATACCAAATCAAATCGAAGCCGAGTAGTTTCACCAGAGGCACGTATAGCGGCGCGACAATCACCAGCATGGCGGTGTCATCAAGGAATGTACCCATGATGAGATAAGAAAGTTGCATCAAGATAAGAATTTCCCAAGGCGTTAAACCCAGTCTCTCAACGAACAAACCTTCTATTGCTTTGACTGCACCAAGGCCATCAAACACGGCACCAAAACACAGCGCGGCGAGAATAATCCACATGAACATGCAGCTAATGGCGAGGGTTTTGCGCAGGGTATTTTCTATCACTTCTTTCGTCATGCGACGCTTGATAATGGCCGCGACCGTCGCCGATAACGCACCAACCGCAGAGCTTTCCACCAAGCTGGTGACGCCCATGAGAAAGAGGCCAGTCATGGAGAAGAAAATAGCCAGCGGCAACACACCTGCGCGCAGTAATTTAAGTTTCTCTGCCATGGGTACATTGCGTTCTTCTTCTGAAAGCGCAGGACCAAGTTGGGGTTGAAGCTTGCAGCGGATAACGATGTACAACACGAACATGGCGGCCATGAGTAAACCTGGGAACACGCCTGCCAGCCAAAGCTGCCCAACAGGTTGTCGCGCGATCATGCCATATAGCACGAGTACCACGCTTGGGGGAACGAGTATCCCAAGAGAGCTACCAGCTTGAATAACCCCTGTGACCATGATCTTGTCATAGCCTCGCCGAAGCAGCTCGGGAAGGGCGATACTGGCACCGATGGCCATGCCCGCCACACTTAGGCCATTCATGGCGGAAATGGCGACCATCAACAAAATGGTGCCGATAGCTAGCCCACCATGGATGGGGCCCATCCAAACATGGAACATTTTGTACAAATCTTCTGCGATACCAGACTCGGACAGCATGTAGCCCATATAGATAAATAGCGGCAATGTGAGCAGCGGATACCACTTCATCAGTTTCATTGCGGCGCCAAAAGCGATTTCAGACCCGCCATCTCCCCACAGAAATAATGCGGCGATTACCGCGACAGAGCCGATGGCGGCAAACACGCGTTGACCTGTTAGCAGCATCAGCATCATGGAAGAAAACATCAGCAGTGCGATTAATTCATAGCTCATTGCGCGTCTCCTTCTGCGGATCTACGGGCGGATCGAGAGGGGCGCGCAGTTTGGCGATGTCTTTGAGCATGACGGCGGTGGCCTGCAAGATCATAAGGAAGATACTCACGCACATAGTGATTTTGATGGGGGACATATAAGGACGCCATGCAGAGTAGCTGCGTTCGCTATATTCCAACGCATACGAGGTGCTGGAAATGCCCCCGTAGAGTAATACGCCAAGATAGAAGAGAAGGAAAAACACGGTGACACAATCCACCAAGGTTTTAGTGCGAGGCGACCAGCTTCCATAGAGTAAATCCATACGAACATGGCTATTGAGCTGCATGGAGTAAGGGCCACCCAGCATGTAGTAAGCCACCATGACAAACTGTGCCATTTCGAGTGTCCACAGAGATGGGAAAAAGAAGGTTTTGGTGACAGACGAATACACGAGAATGCCGAGCATCAGAAAAATGAGATACATGGCGAATCGACCGACATAGTAGTTAATCGATTCTACAAATCTCACATAAGCCGCCAATGGTGAGGGAAGGTACGCCAGTGTGTCATCGGCTTCTTCGCGGGTAGAGTCCATGAATCATGTCCTTATGATTATCACTCGCTACTGGGTTAGTTTTTTGCTGCTTGATGCAAAAAATTCAATAGCCATCGGGTGACGTTTTCGCTGTCCGACGTTTGGGTCAGTGATGCTTGACCGTTATCGATGACAGCTTCGGGAATGCGATCGCGCCTTGCTTCCATTAAATCGAAGGAGTAGGCACGGCTGAATTCAGGGTGTCCTTGAATGGCAAGAAAGTGGTTGTCCACGGTGAACATACCGATGGGACAAAATTCACTTCCTGCTAGGTTTTTACCTTTGTCTGGCAGAGTGACGACCTGGTCTTGATGGCTGACCACCAAGGAAAAATCGTTGCCGTCTGAATCAATCCAATCTTGTTTTGTATTGAGTTGACTGGTGGCAATACCGACGCCCCAACCCCGTTCAGAACGTGCGACTTCGCCGCCCAATGCTCTGGCCATCATTTGATGACCAAAACAAATTCCCACCGTTGGCTTTCCTTGCGTAAAAAGGGTGCGAACAAAGGCCTCAAAGGTTTTGATCCACGGTAAGTCGTCATAAACGCTATAGCGACTGCCGGAAATAATGTAGCCATCGCAGTCATCAATGTTTTTCGGATAATTTCCATCGATGACGCGATAAAATTGCAGCGATAAACTCGGGTCCGCACGCAGCAAAATGGCGGCAAACATATCGGGATAATTGTTATGTACTGGCTGAAGTTCAGCCTTTACATCGTCACAGAGTAAAATGCCAACCTGCATAAATCCTCGCTATACGCCATTTCCGTTCACAGCATCTGAGAACAACTGGCTGTATTGCGTGGCGGTAAATGAAATGGGGTTGCCGCCCGCTGAAGGATCATGCAATGCCATGCTTCCGACCAACTCGGCGTCTTCATCTGAGAGGCCAATCTCTGCCAATGTGTGAGGAATACCCACAGATTTTCTCAATGCCAGTACCCAATTCAGCACAGTGTCTGTGCCGGATTCTTGTATATCGAGATCAAGGTAGCGAGCCAGTCGTGTCATTTTTTCTTCGATTTGTTCGCGATTGGCATTGAGCACATAGGGCATCAAAATGGCGTTCAGCAAACCATGGTGACTGTTATATAGCGCGCCAAGACTGTGGGCGATGGCGTGCATCGCACCCAGACCTTTTTGAAAGGCCGTCGCTCCCATGCTTGATGCCACTAACATTTGGGTCCGGGCTTCTATATCTGCGCCATTTTCGACGGCTATCGGCAAAAAGTTTTTGACCAAGCGAATGCCTTCAATCGCAATCCCTTCTGCCATTGGGTGATAGAACGGCGAGCACAAGCCTTCAAGATTGTGAGAGAGGGCGTCCATTCCAGTAGCTGCAGTAATATGTGCAGGCAGACCAACCGTCAGTGTTGGATCCAGAATCACCTGTTGTGGGACCATGGCGGGATGGAAAATGATAATTTTTCTCTTCTCCTGCTCATTGGTGATGACGGACGCGCGGCCGACTTCTGAGCCAGTGCCTGCAGTGGTAGGAATTGCGACCACTGGCGCAATTCTTTCTTCGTTAGCGAGCATCCAGTTATCGCCCACGTCTTCAAAATCCCACAATGAGCGTGATTGCTGCGCAGACAGCGCAATCGCTTTAGCGCAATCGAGTGCGGAACCACCACCAAAGGCGATCACGCCGTCATGATTTCCTGCAATGAATGCGCGATTTCCATCTTCAACATTTTGGCCGGTTGGGTTGCCTTGAATGTCGCTAAACAATGTGGCCTCAAAGCCTGATTGCTGACAAAGCGTCATCACTTGTTTTGTCATGGGCAGGGCGGCAATGCCGGGATCGGTGACCAGCAGTGGTCTGCGCATTCCCGCCTTCTGACAGGCGTCCGGCAGATTTTCTAACGCGCCTTCACCAACCACCATGGCGGTTGGGTAATTCCAAGATGAAATGCTCATGGTTTGCTCCTAAACGCGCTTGAAGTGAAAAGATTTTGGCCGAGTCAGTTGCTCGAAGCCTATTTGCGAGAGTGTGCAGCCACGTCCGCTGTTTTTTACGCCAACCCAAGCCAATGCGGGGTCAAGGTAATCACAGCGATTTAAAAATACGGTGCCAGCATCAACGCGATCTGCCCATTGCTCGCCTTGCGCTTCGTCTTGGGTAAAAATTGCCGCCGTTAAGCCAAATTCACTGTCATTCATTAAGCGAATTGCTTCGTCGTCGGTTTTAACTTTCTGTATACCAAGCACGGGGCCGAAGGTTTCTTCAGTCATGACACGCATGGAATGATCAACGTTGATTAACAACTGAGGCGCAAGATAGGGCGTACCCAATTGGTCAGCAGGGAAGTCGGCTGCATCAATCAGTCCTTTCGCGCCTTGGGCAATGGCTTCGGCTGTTTGTCCGCGCACAAAATCTGCGGATGCTGTTCTGACGAGTGGACCTAAGTTGGTTTTCGGGTCATCGGGACGACCAAGTTGGTATTGTTTGACCAGATCAATGGATTGGCTGACGACATCGTCATAAACACTTTCATGAACGTACAAGCGCTCCATGCCACAGCATGATTGGCCTGAATTAAAGAAAGCGCCATCAATCACGGTGTCTACCGCATTTTTGATATCGGCGTCGTGACGAATATATGCAGGGTCTTTGCCACCCAACTCTAGGCCAGTACTGATAAATCGACCGGCAACCGCACGCTCAACCACCTTGCCGCCCGGCACTGAGCCAGTAAATGCAATGTGTCGAATGCTTTCTTGTTGCATAACGGTTTCGGTATCTGCGTGGGAGAGATGCAAATATTGGAAGACACCTTCGGGAATGCCTGCTTCTATAAACGCGGCGACCATACGTTCTGCGCACAGTGGTGTTTGTGCAGAATGCTTGAGAACAACGGTATTGCCCGCTAGCAACGCAGGTACAATTGCATTCACCGCGGTGAGATAGGGATAATTCCAAGGCGCAATCACGAAGACGGTGCCAAGTGGAACGCGCTTGATGTAGCGACGAAACCCTTGTTTTTCTGGGAGCATGATCGGTGCAAGCGCTTCTGGCGCAATCTTGATCATGTGTGTGGCGCGTTCTTCAAAGCCGGCCACTTCGCCCTTGGTGTAGGCAATGGGACGTCCCATCATCCAGCTCACTTCTTCTGCAATCGCATCTTGGTTAGCCACAAAGCACGCCACGGCTTTTTGACAAATGGCTTGTCTTGCTTCTAGTGGTAATGATTGCCAGTGCGTTTGCGCCGTTTGCGCTTTGTCTAAAGTATCGTTGATCTGCGCCGAATTCGCGTAAGGGCGTTCGACATATACACTGCCATCAACCGGTGTGATTGTTTGAAAACGTTCCATGTTTAGCACCTAGATAATTTCGAAATAACGGTCTAATTCCCAATCTGTCACGTGTTTGCGGAACTCTCTTTCTTCCCATTCTCGTGAGGCAGCAAAGTGTTCAACAAAGGCTTCTCCTAGCATGGATTTGGCGGCATCTGAGTGTTTGAATGACTGCGCTGCTTCCCAAAGCGTACGAGGGAGCTGAAGTTCCTGTGGATGCGTCATTTCATACGCATTACCGATGATGCGGTCATAAGGTTCGAGTTTGTGTTCAATGCCATACAGACCGGAGGCCAGCGCTGCAGCGAGTGCGAGGTAAGGGTTCGCGTCTGCTGCGCCTAGACGATATTCAATGCGCTGAGATTTTTCAGAACCAGGAATAACACGTAGTGACGTGGTGCGGTTTTCAACGCCCCAGGTTGCATCGGTCGGTGCCCAAAAGCCGGGGATCATGCGTGAATAGCTGTTAATCGAAGGTGCAATCATGCACAAAAACTGTGGCATGAGGCGCTGCTGTCCTGCCAAAAAGTGGCGCTGGATATCACTCATGTTCAGTTCAGCATCGGGCGCATAGAACGCGTTTTTCCCACTGGTTTTGTCTCGCAGCGAAATGTGAATGTGACCGCTTTGACCGGGGTAATCGTTACTCCACTTCGCCATAAAGGTCGCCATCATGTCGTTTTTCTGCGCGAGCACCTTCATGTAGGTTTTGAACAACGCCGCTTTGTCGGCTGCATTGAGTGCGGAGTCATAGGCGAGCGCCGCTTCGATCACGCCAGGGCCTGTTTCTGAGTGAATGCCTTCAATGGGGAAATCCATGGATTCACTCATGGCGAGAATGGCTTTATACAAACCGGAATAGGTTGAATTACGAATCATTGAATAGCCGAACCAATCGGGCGTGATGGTTTTGAGGTTTCGGAAACCTTTCTCACGCACTGACTGAGGCGTTTCATCGAAGATAAAGAATTCGTATTCGAGCGCAGCGTAGGCGTCAAAGCCCATTGCTTCGGCTTTATCGAGTACGCGTCTGAGGGTTGCTCGTGGGCACACGGCTTCAGCCGCGCCTGAAAATTCTGCGATAAACAACACCATGCCGTCTTCATCGAGCACTTCACGGCAGGTTTCAGGCAAGATCCGTGCAGGGGCATCAGGATAGCCTGTGTGCCAGCCTGTGAATTTCACGTTGTCATAAAGCTGGTCTTTAACATCCCAGCCTAAAACCACATCACAAAAAGCAAAGCCGCCGTCTAAAGATGAGAAGAATTTCTCTTTCGACATGTACTTACCGCGCATGACGCCATCGTTATCGAAAAGTCCCACTTTGACATGAGTGAGTTTTCTCTCTTCGACGATGTGCTTTGCGTCAGCGATTGTTTTTACTTCGCGCGCTTCCATTCCCGCTCCTATTTTTGCCAATATCATGCTGCCGAACGGCTCGATAAACGCTGTTTCGTTACTGAATCCAACTTATGGCTTACTGATCAACGATAGTAGACGCGGCCAGAACCACGGGCTTTACCTTCAGAGTCTGGCGTTCGGTAACGGACTAATGAAATTAAGGTAGGAGAGGATGCAAAGAAACTGCCACAACAATCACGTTAAGTAAGGCAGCACTATAAGCAACACTAATAGTAGGTCGTGGCGTTAGACGGTTGAGTATCGACCAATGCGGATTTTCCCATCCAGCCATGGGTGATCTTGTCGAATTTTGGCTAAGTAGTGCTGGCGAAGTATTTTGCAGCTGTCATTCGCCAATGTTTCTGGAAGATTACCCAATTCGTTTCTACGAGCAATTAAAGTCAGGTATCTGAAAAATGTGTCTTTTTCAGGTAATGGTAAGCACGTGATTTGCTGTCGGAATAGCTCGCCTTGCATCAAACACAATGGGGTAGTGAGCGCCCAACCAAGACCTTGCGCTACGGCGGATAAAACCGCATAAGTATTGTCTAGTTGCATACGGTCGGGAGCGTCTAACCCCTGTTGATGTAGGTAGGTTTCAATCGATTGACCAATAAGGCTTTGTTCGCTATAGCGAACCATGTCTAAATGTTTGCTCATGGCGGGTAATGAAGTACATAAATCGGGGAATCTTTCGTGAAACTGTCGAGGTATGACTAAAACGAAGGGTTCTTTGAGAATTTGGCAACGTCTGAGGTTATCTTGTTTTTCGAGCACATCATCAGAAATGATAATATCAATACTGCGACTCAGTAGCCCTTGCTGGTGGAGATGGGAGTAACCCGTCATCATGGTCCAGTTTTCAGTGTGCTTTTTAATGACCTCAATCAGCGGTTGTCCGACGGTCGCCGCGAGTGAATCAACCATGGCGATTCTGACCAAATGTAAGCTGTCGAAACTGCCTTTGGTGACTTCATGCTGCGTTTTGTAAGCTTGCTCTAAAAGATGCACGGACTGATCATAAAAGTAACGACCCGCGACAGTAAGCTCTATAGGGCGCACACTGCGATCAAGTAATTTTACCCCAAGGTTGGTTTCTAGGTTGGCCAATATCTGTGATACCGCCGATTGTGACATGTTGAGTTGAGACGCCGTTGCCGTCATGTTGCCGCTTTTTGCCGTAGTGACAAACACATCCAGTGCTTTTAGTTCAAATCCCAGTGGCTGCATCTTCACTTCTCCTGCGTGACTCATTCCTTGTCGTGCTGCTGGATATAAGCGTAGCAATCAAGGCGAAAGCTAGGTGTTTTTTCAGTGAGTTAGCTATCGCAAAAATGAAAAAGCCGCGCAAGGCGGCAATGTCGATTGGTCATTTATCAGTGTTTGAAAACGACGACAATATTAGCCAAGAATACGTCGCGTCATCGCCATCAGTTCTGGGTAGGCAAGCGTGCTTTGTTTGGCGATATCGCGCTGCTCATCGAGTACATCTTGTAAGATCGCTTTTGTTGTGAGCGGGTTAGCCAGTACCACGCGAAATACATGCGTAGAACGTCTATCAAGGTAGTTTGGTGTCAAGGTGGTGCGCGACACAAAATTCTGTCCCGCTTCGCGTTGTCGTTTTTGAATGAAAACCGTCAGATCGTTAAGTCGTTTATGAATGGCATCTTTTTGATCGGGTGTCGCAATAGCGAAAGCGCGGCGAACATCTTCTGGTACATAGCGATAAGTCAGCAAACACAGTTCGGGTTCACTGATCAGCTCAAAGTCAGGCTGCTCCGCAATCAGGTTGGCAAAGTAGTTCGCTTTCTCAACACTTTGGTCGATCAACAATTCATAACCTTGTCGGCCAATAATATTGAGGCTGGCAAATAGCAGCATGGCCATTCCGCCACGCGACCCTTCTAGCGTATGGCTGCCTAAATCTTTTGAGCCTTTGCGCAAGATGTAATCAGCATGGTGTTCAATGGCTGACACCAGTGAAGGGTCTTTGAATATCACCATGCCCGCGCCCATTGGCACGTACATTTGTTTGTGTGCATCAATGGTGACGGAGTCTGCGCGTTCAATGCCGTTTAACTTAGGGCGTTGATTGTTGGACAGCAAGCTCGCACCACCCCAAGCCGCATCAACATGAAAGTGCATACCTTCACGCTCGGCAATATCTGCCATGGCATTTAATGGGTCGATGTTGCCTGTTTCGGTTGTGCCTGCCACGCCAACCAGCGCGAAAGGTTTAATATTCTTCGCTTTCAGCGTTTCAACGGTTTCTTCCAATTTGTCGATACGAATGCGGTTGTGCTCGTCTGTTGGCACTGCGATCAGTGATTCGCGACCGATACCCAACACATCTGCAGATTTTTTCAGGGAGTAATGGCCGCGTTCTGACACGATAATGGCCAGATCGTCATAACCATAGTGCTTCATTGCACGGAAAAGACCTTCTTCCGCGACACCTTTGAAATCAGCGTTTGCTTTTAGGGCTTCGTTTCGGGCTACCCAAAGTGCTGTGATGTTGGCGATTGTACCGCCTGAACAAAATGCGCCTAACGAATGTTCGGCGCTGTGCATCCAATTGTCATAGAAAGGCTTGTCACGCTGATAAATAAGGTTATGCAGCATGCCTAGAACTTGGCGCTCTAACGGGGTAAATGCCTTTGACGTTTCAATTTTCACCGTGTTCTGATTGAGCGCAATCATGATCTTGGAGAGCGGCATCAGGAAGTAAGGGAGTGCTGATGTCATATGTCCAATAAAGCGAGGAGAAGACGTATGGACTGATTGCGCAACCAGTTTTTCCAGCAAAAACTCGGTGTGGTCTGACACGAATGAAGGTTGTTCAGGCACATTGGCATCACTGAAGTCTTTTTCTATTTCAGTCAGTGAGTAATCGGTAGCAATAATATGATCTTGCAAGAAACGGTTAAGATTTTGCGAGATTGCTTGCTCGATAGTGCCCAAGGTTGAATGGGGGGCTTCCGGCACAGTGAAAATGCGGTGAAGGCTCTTGAGTGACGCTTCTGCCTTCTTTTTCTCATTTACCATTTTGGGATGCTTACTTAAAAATTGATCTACTTGGGTTGCGCGATACTACATGACTGCGAAAACACGGCGAAACATATTATGAGTATGGCGTTGTATATTCTGGTGTCATTACACAGAAAAGGGAGTTCACATTGAACTGCCTTTTCTGTGGTACGTGATTAAGACTGCTTATCACATTGGGTTTCCGCCAGATTCTTCATCTCATTGTTGTAGCGTTCAAGCGGTACTTTGATTTCTTTCGGTTGGCTGAGCAAGTCCGCCAATGCAGAACGAAGGTCATAGTTACCTTGGTGAGCTTGTCCTTGACGGAATTCGAACACTTTTTTTGCAGCGTCTGCCAGCACACCGGATGAATTGCTCAATGTTTTGATGTCTTCTTGGGTCAAGTTCAACCAAGATTCCACAGGTGCATCAAAGTTAAGCTTGCTTGGATCATTCTCTACATAATAATCAAAGGCTTCATCATTTAACATGAAGTGGTTTCGGCGGCCTTCGAGGAACCAGTTTGCAACATCGTCTAGCTTGGGATCTTTCTTGATCGTCAGATCAACCAGACTCTCGTACCATGAAATCGAAGCGTTTACATAGTTATGATATTTCTGAGTAGCGCATAGAGGATCAATCTGATTGATGTCCTTGGCGACAGCAATTCCTGGAAGAAGAGTAGCTAAAAGAAGCAGGGCTGAACGACTCATATCGCAAATCCTTTTTAGTCGAAGGTAATAGCCGTGAAGAACGGCTTATTTTTATAATTGTCATGGTAATGGTATACCCAAACTTCCTCAAGGTGCATGTTTCATCGAGAAAATTTCAGGGCACACTCATTGAGCGACTTGGGTGACATTTTAAATAATATTATCCCCGTACACTGTCGCCATGCGTTTTCTTACCCGCTGAGTGGGTAGTAGTGGGAGTAGCAATGGCACTGTGTTCGCGTTTGTAACACCAGGTAGGATGCTTAAAGTTTGTCTGCTAACACTGCCGCGCGAATATGACGCATAGTTTCGTCGATATTAACTTCATCGTCATTGTAATAGCGTGAAATAACATCAAAAAGGGCGACTTGAGAGGCTCGGCCTATTGCCATGTTGTGTGACAAACTGGCGACCAAATTATCGGTCGCTGCTGCACGCAAAAATGCTTGCATGGCATCTTGTGCACAGGGGTCGAAACGGGTCATGTTGATATCAACACGCACAGGGATTGAACCTTTACTTAGGTTAAATTCCTCTTGAAAGTCGGGTTCTAGGATAAGCTTTGCCAACTCTTTCTGAGACGCTGTTTGTTGTGGGTCACTGCTTTTGAAAAACACAAAGCTGTCGATGTTAAAAGAAAACTGATTGGCAGTTCCGGGCGCGGGTATACACACAAAGTCTTTACCTGAGACTTTGTTGGCGGCGAGGAACTCTCCTTTGGCCCAGTCGCCCATCATCTGCATGGCAGCTTTCCCTTCGATGACCAGTGACGTGGTATCACTCCAATTTCTTCCGGGGCTATCAGCGTCGGTATATTGCTTCATTCGACGCAGCGTCAGCAATGTCTCGCGCATTTTTTCACCCGTGAGCAAGTCCGAATTGTGTTCACTAAATGCTTTGCGGAAATCATCAGTACCCATTATGGCCAAGGCAATGGATTCAAATAAGGTGGTTTCTTGCCAGGCTTCGCTTCCTAGCGCGAGTGGAATGAAGCCTGCTGCTTTGATTTTTTCAGCGGCAATAAAAAATTCATCCATTGATTGTGGTAATTCAGCGCCTGCTTGTGCAAACACGTCAGGATTCGCCCAAAGCCAATTGACGCGATGAATATTGAAAGGGGCAGCAACATAATGACCATCGACTTTCAGGTAGTCAGAGACGCGAGCGGGCACCAGTTCATTCCAACGCTGTTCTTCGGCCACATCATCAATGTTAACGAGAAAGCCTAGCTCTCCCCATTCTTGAATTTCGGGGCCTTTAATTTGTGCCACATCCGGTGGGTTGCCTGATAACGCCCGAGTGCGAAGTGTATTGATGGCGCTTTCTCCCGCACGACCTGCGACGGCGAAATCTTTCCACTTATGGCCTTTTTCTTTCATCATATCTTTTAGCGCGTTGACCGCCAGCGCTTCGCCACCACTTGTCCACCAGTGCAGCACTTCCACTTCGTTATTCGTCTTGGAGGGTAGACCGCTTATATCTGGGGTTTTATTGATATCTTCATGAGTGTCTGAGGCGACAGGGAAAGCGAGGCTCAGTGCGAGTATTAAAGGCAAGAATCTCATTGGTCTACCTTCGGGAACGCGATATCAATTTGAAGGCCGCCAGTGGCGCGGTTGGATAAGATAAGCTCTCCGCCATGCGCACGAATGATATTTTTAGCAATGCCCAAGCCAAGGCCTGTTCCATGAAGGTCTGTATGCAGCCGGAAATACGGGTCAAACACCTTTTTGAGAAACTCCTCGGGAATACCGGGGCCATTGTCGAGCAAGGTGATATCAAGTGACTTGTCATTGTCATGCACGTAGACGATGACTTCGTCGCCATATTTCACCCCGTTGTCGATAAGGTTAGTTAAACAGCGCTTAAATGCGAGCGGTTTGCAACTGAAAGGCAGCTTCTGTTCGCCACGAATAATGACGCGTTGGCGTTGTTGATTATGGATTTCAGCGATACTGGTGATGATTTTCAATACATCGATTTGGGAGACGTTTTCATGGATGTCGGTGTCTTTTACCGTTTGCAACGCACCTTTCACCATGATTTCGAGTTCATCCAAATCTTTATTGATTTTGGCGGCTTGCACTTCGTCATCTATCAGTTCAGCGCGCAGGCGAAGTCGGGTAATTGGCGTTTTTAAATCGTGTGAAATCGCGCCAAATAATTTCTCCCTGTCATGCATGTAGCGTTGCATGCGCTTTTGCATCAGGTTAAAGGCGCGAGTCACTGTGGTGATCTCACTGGCGCCTTCTTCTACCAGCTCAGGTTGTTCTATGTCTGTGCTTAAGCGGTTGGCGGCTTGCGCCAAACGTTTAAGAGGACGGGTCTGGTTGCGGATTAAAGTAAAAGTAAACACCAATAGTAGGGTGGTAATTGCAAACAAGAATACAATTTGGTCGGCGTTGACTAAGTCATTTCCTAACGTGATATATGGCGCTGGCAACACTGCGGCAATGTAGACCCACTGGTCTTTGGTTAGCTCGATTTGTACCACCAAAATTGGCGGATTCAGTGGCTCCAAGCTTAGGGTATGGTGGGCCCATGATTTAGGAAGATCGGAAAGCAGTAAGCTGTTATTTAGTACGCGGAGCGTTTCAGGACGAGAGAATTCAACATGAATGGCATCGACCTTTGGTAGCTCTTTTCGCAGCACCTCTTCAATTGTTTTCACCGCTTCGCGTTTAGCAAAACTTTCTTCGACAGGCACGATGTGGATTTCTTCCGTGTTAAATGAGACGAAGAAACGCGCCCCCCCCATATTTCGCAGCTGGTCGAGAGCAATATGGCGGTATTCAACCGGCAGAGATTGAAAGAATGTTGTCGTGGAGGCAAACATCTGCGCCATGCTTTCTGACGCGGATTTTAAGCCGTCGACTTCGCGTTGCTTCGATTGGGTATACCAGTAAAAACTGGCAATACTCTGCGCGAGGATGACGGACAGCACGGTTAAGATCAGCGTTCGTGAGAGCAGCGAACGCGGCCAGAAATATTGTTTAAGATTCATACGTGATATCTGCAACGAAAATGTATCCGTTGCCGCGCACCGTTTTTATGATCGTGGATTGACGGCCGTTGTCTTTCAGACGCTGGCGAAGACGACTGACTTGCACATCAATTCCTCGCTCTTGTGGTTGCGCTTCTCGGCCTCGCGTTGCGTTAGAAATCGCATTGCGATCCAACATAGTGTGCGGGTTTTCGATAAACAGCATCAGCAGTGCAAAATCGGCAGATGTCATTTCAACATCTTGGCCTGTGACCTGATGGTTGAGACGTTGAGTAACAGGGTCAAGTCGCCATTGCGCAAAGCGAATTGCTTTTGGCTTCGACATTGTTGTTTCTTGTAGCTGCTGTGTGCGGCGAAGCAAGGCGCGAATTCGCGCGATAAGTTGTCTAGGACTAAACGGCTTGGCAATGTAATCGTCCGCCCCGAGTTCTAGCCCAATGATCTGATCCATTTCATCGGATACCGCGGTGAGCATAATGATCGGGACACTGGAATCTTGACGAACGTATTTACACAGCGTAAAGCCGTCATCACCCGGTAGCATGACATCGAGAAGAATAAGGTCGGGGTACTGCACAGCAAGCTTGGCTTTCATTTCTTGTCCGTTTTGCGCCGTTGTGACGCTATAGCCGGATTTTGACAAGTATTCCTGAAGCAGTTCGCGGATTTCTAAATCGTCATCCACCACTAGGATCCGCTTCTGATTAACCATTGAAGGTGTACCTCTTATTCTTCTTCGTAAGCCACGTATTATCTTAGAGAATAAGGGGGAGTGCTAGCGCGAAACACGCAAATTAAGGAGTTAGTGACGAAACAAATTAGGCTTGATGAAGGACTGAACGGTGATGGGCTGTGAAAAAACCGCAGACTTTACGGGCAGATTTAATGGCTTGATGTCTAGCAAAAATCAGCTTTTGCCCATTTTTTAACCGACGTGAAAATATTTTTAACATTTTTTATTTCTGGTCATATTCGGCCTATTCGCAATATGCATCAGATCGCTCAAAATTACTGGTGATATTTCAATCAATTAAAACGCTTATTTTCAGTTGCCTCTTTTTGTTATCGCATTCCATAAATGAGACTCATATTGCATGGTTGGAACATCTGTCTATCAGGTCTAAATTCTGAATTAAGGTAAAAAAGATTGATGACTTTAGGTGATTTGAATGGCAGATGAGATTATTTACGGAACACAAGCTGACGACGTGATCGCAGGCTCTGCGCTCAACGATAAGATCTATGGTGGCTTGGGGGATGACGTGATCACTGCTGGTGGTGGTGACGACGTAGTGATGGGTAACGGCAGTGACACTGCGCCTTCCCCATCTGACATTCAGCTGTCTCACGCAGATGACAGCAGCCTATTCAGCATTCAAGGCGATGGACCCATCAAGCTTGAGTTAAGCAGTATGACTAGCTCGGCGGGGTTCAAAAGTAGCTTAGGGTACTACGTGCTCGACGAAAATGGGCTCGTACTTGAAGCACAAATTTTGGCAGATAATGTCAAAGAAGTATCAGGCGCTTCGGTGACAATCACACCTGCTTTAAACGCTGATGCTGTCGGTATGTTTCTCGTCCCTAATGGCTACAACGTTGGTTTTGACAACGGATCGGTCGAACTCGATCTTGTTTCTAGCCCCCCTCAAGTTATTCAAGATGGCGTTAGCGCCAATGTCTTTGTATCCAATTCAGAACTTAATGGCGATGGTGGAGACCACGAGCGATTTGATGGTGAAACATCGGGCTGGGAAGACTTATGGGGCTTAGGCGACCGCGATTATGATGATGTTCTGTTTGATGTTTCCGCTATCCAAGCGGTTGTTAGCACGGACAACGACACCATAAAAGCTGGCGAGGGTGATGACGTTGTTTATGGCGAAGAAGGCGATGATACGCTGCTTGGACAACGTGGTGATGATCTCCTGAACGGCGGTTCAGGTGATGACGTTCTCAAGGGCGGACGGGGAAGTGACGAATTACAAGGCGGCACGGGTGACGATCAACTCTTCGGTGGACGTGGCGCGGATAGCCTTTTTGGTGGTGACGGTAATGACACCTTAAATGGCGGTCGAGGTAACGATTTACTTCAAGGCGGCAATGGTGATGACACCTTGTCAGGTGGTAAAGGGCAAGATGAGATTTATGGCGCTCAAGGCGACGATATTCTGAATGGTGGCAATGGCGCAGATCGCCTGTTTGGCGGTGACGACAATGACACCGTAAGAGGCGGAAACGGCAATGACTACATCAAAGGTGATGCTGGCGATGATGCGTTGTTCGGTGGTAATGGCACAGATGAAATGAAAGGTGGCGACGGCAACGACACGCTGAACGGTGGCAGAGGCAGTGACGTTCTTTATGGCGACAATGCTGACAATGCTACCCGAGGCGATAACTTGCTCTTCAACGGTGACTTTGAAGCGTGGGGTGACGATGCCGGTGCGAAATGGGGCTTGTTCAATGATGAAGACGTTGCAGGTTGGAGTACGCCAGATAACGTTAAAATGGAACTGCAACAAGGCGGTTTCGGCGGTGGGCCATCTAATGACAACACCAACACGGTGATGGAGTTAGATACCAATAAGAACGCGACGGTGCAGCAGACGATCAATGTTGAATCCTTTGCTCAAAATGATGAAATCCCTCTTGAGCTGAGTTTCGATTACGCTAATCGCTACAAAGGCAGTGATACCGAAACGAGTCCTTTTTCTGTGACGATCACCGATCAAGGTGGCAATGTCATCTATAACCAATATTTTGATAATACGCAGTCAAATGCGAGCTTTGTGTCTTACGACGCCTTATTTGTCGTGCCAGTTGGCACAGAGAACATTACCGTTACGCTGCAAGGTGAAGGAAAATCGGACGGCTATGGCGCTCTTATCGACGGTATTTCGATTACTGAAATATACGAAACCGTCCAGGTCGATGGCATTGTTTATGAATTCACTGGCAATGCGGATGTTATCAATGGTGGTAATGGCAATGACCGTATTTTCGGCGAAACGGGTAATGACACTTTAAACGGCGGTCGCGGCTCGGATTACCTGAATGGTGGCATTGGGGATGATGTGCTTGCGGGTGGTCGTGGTAACGACGAATTGCAAGGCGGCGTCGGCAATGACGTACTCAAGGGTGGCCTAGGTGCTGATGCACTTTATGGCGGCGATGGTGAAGACACCTTGAATGGTGGCAAAGGTAAAGATGTGCTCCAAGGCGGTAATGGCGATGACATTGCCCGTGGAGGACAGGGCAACGACGAGGTTTACGGCGGTAGCGGCAATGACCAGCTATACGGTGGCCTCGGCGCTGACCGGCTCTTTGGTGGGGCTGACGATGATGCTATTTATGGCGGTAAAGGCAGCGATTACCTAAAAGGCGATGCGGGTGACGATACCTTAAACGGCGGCCGCGGCAACGATGAACTTAAAGGCGGCACGGGTAACGATGCGCTTTACGGCGGTGCTGGTAAAGATGTGCTTCGCGGTGAAGACGGTAACGACACGCTAAATGGTGGTCTTGGCAATGATGAATTGCAGGGCGGGATCGGTAGTGATGTGCTGAACGGCGGCTTAGGCGCTGATGCCCTTTATGGCGGCGATGGTGAAGACACCTTGAATGGTGGCAAAGGTAAAGATGTGCTCCAAAGCGGTAATGGCGATGACATTGCCCGTGGAGGACAGGGCAACGATGAGGTTTACGGCGGTAGCGGCAATGACCAGCTATACGGTGGCCTCGGCGCTGACCGGATCTTTGGTGGGGCTGACGATGATGCCATTAATGGCGGTAAAGGCAGTGATTACCTGAAAGGCGATGCTGGCGATGATGTGTTAAACGGTGGTCGTGGCAACGATGAATTGAAAGGTGGTACAGGCGACGATGCACTCTATGGCGGTTTAGGTAATGATCTACTGATTGGCGAATCCGGCGACGATATGCTTGTTGGCGGCAAAGGCGCAGATGAATTGGACGGCGGCGAAGGCAATGACACGTTAAACGGCGGTCGAGGCAATGACGTTATTCACGGTGATGAAGGCAACGATGTCTTGTTGGGTGGTCGTGGTAACGATGAACTCCAAGGCGGTGAAGGAAACGATACACTGAAAGGCGGCCTTGGTGCTGACAAGCTCTACGGCGCTGAAGGAAACGACAATATCTCCGGTGGAGAGGGTAACGACATTGCTTACGGTGGTGTTGGCAACGACATCGTCAAAGGTGGCAAAGGCGATGATACCTTGTCAGGCAGTGAAGGTGACGATGTTGTCTTTGGTGGTGATGGCAACGATAAATTGTCTGGCGCTAATGACAATGACACACTGGTCGGTGGTCGCGGTAATGACGATATTAATGGCGGTAGCGGTGACGACTTGATGCTAGGTGGTGACGGCAATGACGTTCTGTCTGGCAGCAGCGGCAGTGATATTGCTTATGGTGGTGAAGGAAACAACGCCATTCAGTTAGGCAGCGGCAATAACGTCGTCGCCTATGACGGCAAGGGTAATGATACGGTTGTCGATTTCAGTGCGAGAGATGACAAAATCGTTATACCTCGTTCAATTGGCATGCTGTCACTTGCAGCGCTTGGCTTGGCTCAAGATGGGGCGGATACCGTGCTTACCATTGGTGATTATTCGCTTCGACTGGAAAACGTCGATGTGGAAGACATCACTGAAAGTAATATCGAGTTTGTCAGCGATGAAGACTTTGCTGAGATGCTCAGTGTCGACAGTGTGCTTGCAGTTGAAGAGCAAGCTGTTGTCGCTCAGCTTGACGGCAGTTTCCTTGCAACAGGTAGTCTGCTGAGTGAAGACAATACGATTGGCCACTGGCATATTAAATCCATACAACTTGATAGCACCGTTTATGAAGTGTCAGATTCAACGGTCGTGATTCAAACTGAGCATGGTGAGTTGACTGTGTTTGGTAAAGACGACCCTCGTCACATTGAAGGTGAATACGCCTACCATCTCAATTCTAGTGCCGTAGCAGAAGAAGCGCTGGAGCACTTCGATCTGAAACTGGAAAACGATATTGGTGATATGACAGACGCGACCTTCGATATCGTGGCGGGAGAAGACGCAGACGATGTCCTCAATGACCTCGCATTTGACGCTGTCATCGACGGTACGGCTGGCAACAACTTACTGGTGGGTAACAGCGATGACAATGAGATTAATGGTTTTGCAGGTAACGATATAATTGATGGTGGCCTGGGCAACGACCTGATTTCGGGCGGAGCGGGATCTGACAGCATGTATGGTGGTGAAGGATCAGATACCTTCGTCTTCCTCAAACAAGATGGAGGTGAGGGGACTGTTGATGTCATCCAGGATTATTCGCCGTCTCTCGACCTGCTCGATTTCAGTGACTTACTCGATACCATCGAAAGCGAAGACCTCAGCAGTTACCTTGTTGCTTTGGAAAACAACGAGGAAAACGAAGCAACATTGTCTCTCGCATCGAACGGTGAAGATGTTGACCAACAAATCACCTTCAGCAATTTGTCGGTAGCTGATTTGGCTGATGCGTTCGACATGCCAGTGAATTCAACAGGACAAGATGTGATCAGTAATATGCTGGAAGAGAATAAGATCCTCATTAACAGCTTCTAGATGTGTCTGCTGAACAATAAAGTGTTCAGCGAGATAGTGACACAAATAAAAACCCCGGCGATGTCGCCGGGGTTTGTTTTTCTAAGTGGGGATTATTTGTCCGCTTTCATGGCGATACGAATGCACCATGCAGCGCCACCCCAAGTGATGCCAAAACCTATTAGCATCATAATGATTGCACCTGTTGTCATGCGTTAGCCTCCTGTGCTTCTGCTGAATTTTTAGCAGGCGAAGAAACGATATTGATGATGACACCAACAGCAATCAGTGCCGCCGTTAATCCCCAACCCAACATCAGTAGGTCGCTTTGTGCGTAACCGCCGTAACCTTCGTTGAACGTGTTCACAAGGTTTGTACCAACGATCCAAGCCAGCATCAGTGGGCTAACAAAGCGAACACACACTTCTAGCCATGCGCCAACAGAGAACTCAGATACCTTATTAACGTAAGCGCGGATGTCGGAGACTTTCACCAACCAGCCGATAATCACCAGCTCAATCAAGCAGCTCGCCAACAACGCCACGTTATTCATGAAGTAATCGACCAGATCCAGCAGCAATAGACCGCCGTTGGTTGCAAACGCCATGGAAATAACCGCACCGATACCACATACCGAAGAGGCTGCGACTTTACGACTAACATTTAGCTTATCGATGATGGCAGAGGTCACCGCCTCAATGATAGAGATGTGCGAGCTAAGACCCGCTACAACCAGCGCCAGGAAGAACACAGGGCCAAGGATGTAAGGAGCCGGTAACAGGTTAATCGCTTGTGGCAATGTCACGAACGCCAAACCAACACCACCGCTGACGACTTCGGTTACTGCTTTCCCTTGTTCCAAGGCCATGTAGCCAAGAATAGAGAAGATAAGTACACCCGCAAGGATGGAGAAACCACAGTTGATCAGAACAGTCATGAACGCATTGTTTGTGACGTCAGACTTCTTCGGCAGGTAGCTTGAGTACGCCAACATGATGGCGAAACCAACAGACAGTGTGAAGAAGATCTGGCCGTATGCTGCTGACCATACCTTAGTGTCAGTCAGTTTGCTGAAATCAGGCGTAAACAAGTAATTTAAGCCATCAACAGCACCCGGTAGGAAAGCAACGCGCAGTACAAGCAGCAGAACCATAACAAACAGTAAAGGCATCATGATCTTGCTAGCACGTTCGATACCGCCTTTCACGCCTGTGAATACAGCCGCAAAGGTGATCGCCCAAGCCAGTGCCATTGGCAAGGCAATGTGCAACTGCCAGTTACCTAAGTTACTTGGTGAGTTATCACCTAGCTTCAGATACTCACTGAAGAAGAAGGCATTGGTATCAGTGCCCCAGCTCTGATCGAATGCAAAGCCAACGTAAGACATTGCCCAACCGATAACCGCTACATAATACACCGCGATGGTGGCGGCAATACCGACTTGGAACCAACCTAACCATTCAAACTTGGTGTTTAGCTTTGAAAATACGACAGGTGCAGAACCGCGAAGTTTATGGCCAAGACCAAACTCCATGATCATAAAGGGAATACCAGCAGTCAGCATCGCAAAAAGGTAAGGAACAAAGAATGCGCCACCGCCGTTTTCATAAGCCATATACGGGAAACGCCAAATATTTCCCAATCCAATTGCAGAGCCCACTGCCGCAAGAATAAAGCCTGCGCGTGAACCCCATTGTTCTCTTTTCATAACGTCTCCTTGTTGTTGAGAACACCAGTCCTTTTTCCCCATGCAGTTGTTTGTTAACGCAAGTGGGAGGTGTTTTGCTTCATGATGCCATTGTGGTTTTTGGTGATTATTTTCCAGAGGCACCAAAAGCAGGTGTGTATCAACGATCTTGTGTTTGTCATCTATTCCCATCACTCAAGACAAAATAATCATCTATTGGTGAGGTTATTAGCAGACTAAGCATTGGTAATAGGTAAATCAATAGCGCATATCTTTTATGTTTGTGCTGTTATCGTCCTAATAATTCCGATTTGTCGGGGTAGGGTAGGTTGATTGCCGATGTAAATAAACCATTAGTAGTTTATTACACTGAAGTTGTGATGGGTGTTAGTGGAAAGTTGTTATTTGGTAAAGCGATTTGATTGGTCTTATTTTAACCAAAATTTGAGGTTTGGGTCGAAATTGTTGCTTAGCGCTTAAATAGTAAGCTTATCATCGTTATTTCTCTGGTTTTATCCAGAGGATAAAAATTTATGGTTAAAATTTAATCATCATAAACGTCTAAATAATAGCGTGAAAAATTGTAATTATTCAAAATTATTAACACTATGCGTGGTTAATGAAATGTTGCATCTATGGGGGTGTTTATACTCATTCCATATGTGCTTACAGTGCGTTTTTTTGTTGAATTTAGTCATAAATACAACGTAACTATGCATCCCGGCGAGTATTTCAAAACGTTTCATTAAGATGGCTGGCATAAAGCGAATTATACTGATTAGGCTAGGATATTAAGGGGTTTGCTTTGCGTCACAAATTGAAACAAATGATGCAAGAGAAGGACGATCTGAGATGGGGTTGTGAATATTCTGGCTTGCGCTGTTAAACTGCTTACATTATGAATGTGTAAATTGTGTGTTATCAGTTATTTTTGGCAAGGAGAAGCAGAATGGATATTAACTTGAAAATCGCACTCGCCACCGTCTTCGTTGCACTTGGCGGTATTCTCACTTTTGCTTCGGTAGCAATCGTGTTTTCATAGCGTTTCGTGCCATAAATTGATGGCTCTGTGCGAGTAGCCCTAGGTACAATGTGAGTACCTGATTAAACCTTCTTGTTAGAGGTGATTGTGCAGAGCTCCAAAGACAGTGATCCACAAACGTCTTTCCCGTCTTCATTGGACTACATTCGTACGCCCTCAACGCCGACAGATGGCCGAAAAAAACGTATAGCCCTTGTTGCTCAAGGCGGGGGTCAGCGTGGCATCTATACGGCGGGTGTTCTCGACAGCTTTCTCGATGCTGGCTTTGACCCTTTTGAAATCTATATCGGTACGTCCGCCGGTGCTTTGAACATCTCTTCTTATCTCACTCGACAGCGTGGCTTTGGCCATCGTTTCATCACCGAGTACACCACGCAAGATCGTTTCTTCAATCTACTTAAATATGTGCGAAGACAACAGTTCATGGATTTAGATTGGGCGCTCGAAATCATGGGGCCAACACACCCCAGTGGTTTAGCGTTCGAGAAAGCGAAGGCCGTGTTAGCAAATCGCTATGCCTATGCTTGTGTCACGAACACCAAAACGTTGGAGCCTGATTACTTTCATCTTTTTGAAGATGATTGGATAAGCGTATTAAAAGCCACTTGTGCTATTCCGATGCTTTACCCGTCTAGTGTTCAAATCAGTGATCAATATTATGTTGATGGCGGGGTCAGCGGGGCCATTCCGGCGAGAGAAGCGTTTAACCGTGGTGCAGATGTCATCGTGGTGATCAGAACGGAACCCGTTGCTCAAGATAGAACCCACATCAGCTCTACTTTCATTGAAAATATTCGGAGCCGAGTGGAGACTCGATTGCCTGAGTATCTGACTCGTCTCAGCATGGATGATCGGTTTGAGCGGTTATCTGAATTTCATCAGCAACTGTCTTTGCGTTTGGAAGAGGTCAAGCTGCGCTACAAAGAACATTCACATGAGCCACTTTGGGCGAAACTAAAAGAAATGATGCCGAAGAGTGCGCACAAAAACGGAGGAAGGTGGCTTTACGGCGGTGATGCCATCTATCGGTTACACGCCATGTCTGGGCAGAAAGTGAATAGCGATATGTTGGAAATGATGACCAAGCACTTTCATAGCTATCAAGATGCCATTCATTTTATGTCTAATCCTCCACATCGTGCCGAATTGATTCAGATCTGTCCGAGCACACCGCTTGCGAGTAGTGCCTTGTTAAGCAAGCCTTTTCAACTAGAGCATGACTATCAAGATGGGTTAGTTGCGGGGCGTCGTTTTATTGATGAATATGCGTTAACCCTCAATGATGTTTCCACGGTCACACGCTAAAGTAGAAAGATAAACAAAAAATTGTTGTGCGGATATCAAGGAAGATACGTTGACCGAATTTGAAAAAATGCAGCAGGGCAAACCTTATAGCCCTGCTGATACAGAGCTCACCCAATTTCGATATGCCTCACGCAGGCTTTGCCAGCAACTGAATAACATTGATCCCGCCGATGCCGATGCGCAAGACATGGTCGTCACTAAATTGTTTGCCATGCGCGGTAAAGGACTTGCTGTTGAAGCGCCTTTTACATGTACCTACGGCATGAATATCCACATCGGAAACAACGTCGCCATTGGGCCAAACTGTACCCTGATTGATAGTGGCCATATTGAAATAGGCAATAACGTATTGATTGGTCCCGGAGTCGGGATTTACTCCATTACACAAAGTTTACTCCCGCTTGATGTTCAAAATGGAGAGCATGAAATTTCATTGCCTATAATTATTGGTAACAACGTAGTGATTGGTGGTAACAGTGTTATCAAAGCGGGTGTCTCGATCGGTGAAGGGGTCGTGGTTGAGGCGGGTTCCGTGGTTGATGGCGATATTGAGCCTTTTGCCGTAGTCGCTGGCAATCCAGCCGCCGTTATTCGGCGCTTACGCTGAGATGTTGGCAGTGCTTGACACTTCTGTTACGATTGCTCGCCACACCATTTGAAGTGTTACATTATAACAATTCTAGGATGATGGTGTTGCAGTATAGGGCAGTACATATTCGGCTAACACCGAAAAAAACAGAGAATTACAGTCGATGGCAAAAATTAGAGCACGAGTCCCGTTGAATGTTGGTATTGGGAGCAATATTCCAGCAGAAATCCTGTCATTTGACGGTCTGAACTCGGATCAAGAGCACGTCGCGATAATCTTCAGTAGTGCTGATCAGCAGCAGATCGCACCTCTGGTCAGAATGCATTCCGAGTGTCTCACCGGCGATGTCTTTCATTCTTCACGCTGCGATTGTGGCGAACAACTTGAAGAAACCATCCAGAAAATGGGCGAGCAGGGCGGTATTTTGCTGTATCTCCGCCAAGAAGGTCGTGGCATTGGGCTTTACAATAAACTGGATGCGTATGAGCTACAAAGCCAAGGAATGAATACTTACGAAGCCAATAATCATCTTGGTTTTCCGGATGATCTTAGAAGCTTTGAAGATGCCGCTGACATGCTTAAAGCATTAGATACCACCACAGTGCGTCTGATCACTAACAACCCGAAAAAGATAAAAGAGATACAAGAATACGGTATCAATCTCGAAGCGGTTGTTGGCACGCAAGCCCATATAAAAGATGGCAATAAAAAATACCTCAAAGCGAAAATTTCACACGGTCACCACAAGTTGTCCATTGATTAAGCAACTCAATGACAATGACCGAATAGTGTATTGATAGAGCGGGTATATGAATTCGTTTGAATGAGCAGCGCATGGCGCTGCTTTTTTTATGTACAGAGTTTGATTGGATTCTACCCAACGCTATATTGCCCATCGCTGATAAAACAAACGCATTAGAAAAACTAATCCTTTCTATGATTTCTTATCGTGTATGAAACACGTTTTTTATGTTGTTTGATTCCGCTCTCACCACTACTATCTGCCAAAAATAAGCGTCGGCAACTGTATTTTCTGAATCCAAAAGTCACTTGGGTATCGCAATATCACTTCTCGAATCGCCGAATCGCCGAATCGCATTAAAGAAACTTGTTAATTTTTGCTTGTCACGGGGAGCGCTGGTGATGTCTGCGACAACGCCTATATCTAGAATTCTACTCATGATCATCATTTTGGCTGCGGTCGGACAGATGACACAAACCATGTACATTCCATCAATGGCCTTGATGGCAGACGACTTTCAAGTTTCGCCTGCCATGCTTCAAGCGGTAATGGCGTGTTACTTGATTCCCTATGGCCTATCTCAGTTTGTTTATGGGCCGTTGTCTGATCGTTTTGGTCGAAAACCTATTATCTTGACAGGTCTTGTCATTTATCTGGTTGGTACCGTTATTACATTGGCAGCGTCGTCGTTTGACATGTTCCTTTTGGGCAGTGTGATCCAAGGAGCGGGTATTGGCAGCGGCGGAGCCATGGCGCGCACGTTAACCCGAGATTGCTTCGAAGGCAGCCGTTTACATCGCGCAAATAGCTTGGTCAGTGTCGGGTTGATTTTCTCCCCACTGATTGCTCCTGTGTTGGGTGGCTTCTTGAGTGTCCACTTCCAGTGGCAAGCAAGTTATGTGTTCCTGTTTGTCTTGGCGGCAGTGGTGTATCTGATCATGTCCGTTTACTTTCAAGAGACTTTGCCGCCTGAAGCTCGTCGTCGTGATTCAGTGATCAAAAGCTATCACCATGTCATGAGTAATCGTCAGTTTCAGGGGTATCTAATTTGTCTGATCGCAGTGTTTTCGGGTATCTCGGTATTTGAAGCGGCAGCCGGTGTGATACTTGGCAGTACGCTAGCGCTGAGTGCAACCACAGTGAGTCTGTTGTTTGTCCTTCCTTTGCCTGGCTTTATGTTGGGTTCTTGGTTTTCGACCGTGATTGAAAGCCGCTGGTCGGCATCGAAATCTCTTTTACTGGGTTCAGTCATACTGCTACTTGGTGCGTTGATTGTATTTGTACCCGGTGTTAACGGTGTTATTACGATTGAAACCTTGATCGGTGGTGCGTTTGTGTACTTCATGGGCGCAGGTATCTTGTTTCCCGCAGCGACCACGGGTGCTGTGTCGCCGTTCCCTAGACATGCCGGCACAGCTGGAGCGGTGTTAGGTGGCGTGCAAAATATGGCGGCAGGCTTCTTCACACTGTTGGCGGCAAAAATGAACGTCAACGACCAGTTTTCACTGGGCGCAATTTTGCTGACCATGGCAGTGCTATCTGGCCTTGGGCTGCTACTGTGCCGCCGTCAAAAAATGGTGCCAGATTTGCCTGTCACTGCTTAACGGCCTGCTGCCTCGTCAAATTTACGTGCAATTCAGTTCGTGCTCGTGAGTACAAACGGCTCAGGCTAAAACACTAAAAAGCAGGGTATCCCTATGGGATTCCAGCTTTTTTTGTTTTTCGCGAGCGTTGCGTAAAAGTAACCACACAAACGAAGATGATTTTTTTGCATGAAATAATTGCGACGGAAATCAAATTCGGGCAGTCTGTACGCCCTGTAGCGGAGTCTGAGAGGAAAAGGAGGTCCATATTCACTCCCGCTGAGTTAATCAGATAGGCGGTAAACACGCAATGAATTCAAACAGACAGTCAGATTGGCTGGGTCACCCTCGCGGCTTGTTCCTTCTGTGCGGCACAGAATTGTGGGAACGTTTCTCTTTCTACGCCATGCGCGCCATTTTGGTGCTTTACCTCACTGATAAAACAATCAACGGCGGTCTCGGATGGACGACACAAGACGCGCTGAATCTCTATGGTATCTATACCGGTTTAGTTTACCTGACCCCTGTGTTGGGTGGATGGCTGGCGGATAACTTCCTCGGTCAGCGCCGCTCGATCATCATTGGTGGTGCACTGATGGCCATCGGGCAGTTCACACTGGCCTTGCCAAATAGCGTTATTGACCCATTTGAACTGCAAGCCTTTTATGTGGGTTTGGGCTTCTTGATTGTCGGGAACGGTTTATTTAAACCCAATATTTCAACCATGGTTGGTCAACTGTATGGGGAAGGAGATAACCGTCGAGACGGCGCGTTCACTATCTTCTACATGGGTATCAACTTGGGTTCGTTGCTGGCCGGGATCATTGCGGGAACAGCATCAATCCATTACGGATGGAAAGCAGGTTTTCTATGCGCAGGCGTAGGTATGCTGCTCTCTCTAGTTGTTCAATTGCTGTTTGCCAATCGTTTATTGGGCAAGATTGGCGTTGAACCTGCGGCAGTGGAACAGCGCCGCCAGTCTGGTTCAACACAAAAGCAACCGCTGACAAAAGTGGAACGTGATCGCCTTAAAGTCATCCTAGTAATGAGCTTGTTTGTGATCATTTTCTGGGCGGGATTTGAACAAGCGGGTGGTTTGATGAATATTTATTCTCAAGACTACACCAACCGAATGCTGGGTAGTTTTGAAGTGCCTGCGGCTTGGTTCCAATCTCTGAACCCTATGTTCATCATTGTTTTTGCACCACTTCTGGCGTTATTTTGGCGTCGACTGGGTGCGAGTGAACCGAGTTCACCGATTAAATTCGCCATGGCGATGGGCTTCTTGTCGTTGGGATTTGTGTGCATGATCGGTGCTGCCCTTCAACAAGGTGCTGACATGTCCATTAAAGCGTCAATGTGGTGGTTAGTCGGAGCCTACTTCTTCCATACACTTGGCGAGCTGTGTTTGTCGCCGATAGGGCTGTCTTTGATCACTAAGCTGGCACCATTGAGACTGATGTCAGTTATGATGGGCACATGGTTCTGCGCGAATGCTGTGGCGAACTATGTGGCGGGGTTTGTTGGAAGCCATGTTGGAGATGCGGGTCCTTTGGCCATTTTCAGTGGTATTGCGATCACGTCAGCCGTGGCCGGTGTTTTACTGATTCTGTGCTCGAACAAGCTTGTTAGTTGGATGCACGGTGCGGAAGGTGCGTCAGCACTAATTGACGAAACCATGACAGAAGCAGACAAAACGTTAACAGAAAAACCTGCGGTTGTAGCGTAACCTTATTATTAATTATATAGGCCATCGCCAGATGGCCTATATGTCGACCTCCCCATACATTAAATGGGCAAGGTCACAAATGGCGAGTTATCCATACAGAAATCAGTCATCAGTACTGATTGGACTGCCATGCGTTTCTCATACTGCCTCAGCCTTTCCTGCTTGCAGGTTAATTTTTCGCCACATCTAGGCCTTATATTCCCATTAAATGCGGCCTCCAGCCTTGCTCCGATCTAATCGATCAACCAATCTGTCATGGAAGTATCTGAGGCGCAATCGAGAAAGTGCATTAAGAATTTGTGTTAGAGATGTTGTAGGCGCCCACCTAAATACTCACATACGTGAAACTATCAATAGGACAACTATTCGGAGAAAAAGGCCAAACCTGTTGTGAAGCAGGGACGGAAAGTTGCGGATCTCTTTGATGTTGATGATAAAGAGATGGCTGTGCTGCCTCTTGCTTTGGTTAGCAAATAAGAGGAACAAATAATGGCGAATATCATAGGTACAGGCGGTGTTGATCAACTTAATGGCACCCTCGATGATGATTATATTGAAGGCCGTGCAGGGGATGATGTCATTTATGGTGATGTAGGATCTTCTTCAGGAAACGGTTCAACGGGCGCAGTGTTCATCTTGGGTGACGATTTTAGTGCTGCAAGTGGTGATTTCTACTATTTCTCAAACTTCCCCCCAACGCTTAATTTCACCGGTTCGACGACCACTGCTACGTTCAACGATGACGATGCCCAGCTGAATGGCGATGATGCGTGCAATGAGTACTCAGATGACAAATCTCAGACTGTTGAAATTGGCGGTCAAGAGTATGGCGTCAACGTTGATTTCGGCCTGAAATACTGCGATGCATCTGGCAACATTTACACCTTTGCAGTGGTTGATGTTGATACCAATGGTTCTGGCAACCATTGGGGAGAAACTGGTGAAAGCGGTAAGATGCTGATCCAAGTCGATGGCCCAGAAATTACGGGCAGCACGCAGTTATCTCTTGTTCCAAACTCTTACCACAACATTAGCAGCTTAGATTACTCGTCAATCACTGAACCTGAGCCAGTTGACCCAACAGTTGGTGGTGATGATGTGATCACTGCTGGTGATGGAGATGACACTGTCTATGGCCAGGGCGGAGATGACTACATTGAAGGCGACAACGGTCAAGATTCGCTGTATGGCGGGGAAGGCGACGATGTTATCTACGGCAATACTGCGTCTCCAAACTTTAACGCTGACCCGTGTGTAAATGTATTCCAGATGGGTAATGACTTTACCAAGCCTTCAGGTGGTGAGTTCCATACCTTCTGTTTCCCAGACAAACTCGCGTTTGATGGTAATTCAACCAAAGTGACTTTCCAAGATGATGATGGAAAGCTAAATGGCGACAACTACTGTAACGAATATTCCGACGACAAGACGCAAACAGTGACCATCGACGGCAATACGTATTCCGTTAACCTCGATTACACGCTGAAATACTGCGATACCGAAGGTAATGTCTACAAGTTTGCAATCATCGACGTTGATCTAGATGGCAATGGTCATCACTACAGCAACCTTAATGAAAACGGTAACCTTCTTCTTCAACTTGAAGGCCCTGAAATCACAGCGTCGACCCAGTTGTCTTTGGTACCCAACTCATACTGCAATATCAATGAGATTGATTATTCATCCATTTCTGAAGAAACGACCCAAATATCTAACGATGAAGATTTCATAGATGGCGGTGCAGGCAATGACACCATCTATGGTCAGTGGGGCGATGATGAGATCCATGGAGGCACCGGCGATGATGTCATCTATGGCGGTCAAATTGGTCGTCAAACACTTGATCTCGACCGTGGCGCTGATGGCTATTGGGATGTAAGTAATGGCGATGCTGTTACGTTAGATCTGTCTAATATCACTTCAAGCGCGTCTTACAGTAACAGTGTTGGTTACTACGTATTGGACGAAAATGGCAATGTGCTGGCGGCATACGTCATGGCTGACAACGCCAAGTTGGATAGTGCGGCGCAAGCAGTTATCGATGTTGAAGGCGCGGCGAAAATCGGCCTATTCATCATTCCAGATGGCGACACAAAAGGCTTCAACGAGGGTGAAATTACGCTGAGCTTTGCCAGCGGTAGCCCTGTGTTTGGTCAAGGTGGCCTGACCGCAGGTGGTTATGTGTCTGAAACCGGTAAAAACGGTGACCGCCTAGATCATGAAATCAATTCTGGTGAAAACTCTTGCTGGGAAGATCTGTGGTGCCTTGGCGACAAAGACTTTAACGACGTTGTGATGAAAGTGAACGCAACGCAGGTCGTTGAAGAAAGTGATGCTGATACGATTTATGGTGAAGAAGGCAACGACACCATTTATGGTGGCGATGACAATGACCACATCATGGGGGGTGTGGGTGACGATGTTCTGTTTGGCCAAAAAGGCGACGATATCATCGAAGGTGGTGAAGGTAACGACCGAATCTTTGGTGGTGTTGGTAAAGATGAACTTTATGGCGGTGCAGGCGACGATTACTTGGATGGCGGCCCTGGCAGCGATGTGAAAATTGATGGTGGTACAGGTGTTGATGAATACCGTGGTAGTGCGGGTGACGATGTCTTTATCTTCGGTGAAGATGACTTTGTTGGCCTGAGTGTCACGAATTCTGCAGGCAGAGTCGTTAACAAATCCATGTACAACGCGGACAATGGTTTTGACCAAATGCTGGTTAATGGCGATGCAAATGTCGATTTTACCGGTGTTTCCTACCAGTCTGACTCGTCGATCACGGGTAACGTGATGGCACAAATTGAAGCAGTCATTGGTGACGAAGGTGATCAAGTTATCACTATCAACCCAAATGAAATCTGGTCTCAATCTGACGCACCATTTGGTGAAGACTTGGGTACACCAGACGATTGGGATGGTTTCATCGCGCACCTTGGTGCCGGTGATGACAGCTTTAACCTCAATGGTACGCCTTGGAGCTATGATGCTAGTGGTACAGTGAATGCGCCAATCTCAGCCGAGATGATCAGCATTCTAGGGTTGAGTAATGCACAGGTTGGAGAGTTGAATGCGTATGTCTTCACACACGACAATCTTGATCGCACCATCACAGTTTGGACTGACGCAGAAGATGTGACGCTAAATGGTGTTGATATTTTCTAGCTGTTTAACTGAGAAGACTGCTTGTCAACAAGCGACATAATAAAAAGGGAGGAACAAAGTGTTCCTCCCTTTTTTTGATCGCGCAACACGGTGCTGTGTATCAACGCTGTTTATATCTGAGCAGCGACTCAATCCATTGTCTCGTTTTCCAAATACAGCACGGTGGCGGCAACACGAGAATCAACGTTGAGTTTTTTTAGTAGGTTTTTGAGGTGAACTTTTACTGTTGCCTCTGAAATGTATAGGCTCTCAGCGATCTGTTTGTTACGAAGCCCTTTGGCGACTTGTTGCAGTATTTGTAACTCTCGCTCAGTCAGATGGGTGAGCGGGGAAGCGTTTTTTTCGTTATTAGCGAGGTTGGCTTCTACCTCCTTGCTGAACGCTTTTTTCCCCGTCATGGCAACTTTCAGTTTTTCAATCAATTCTTCCGGTTCGCTGTCTTTCAGCAAATATCCATCAGCCCCAGCTTGGATAATGGCATGAATATCATTAGGGCTATCAGATACTGTCAGTATTACGATGGTTGCTGTGCAGCCTTCATACCGGAGGGCTTTCAGAGTATCCAATCCAGACAGGCCTTTCATGTTGAGGTCGAGAACAATTAAGTCGGGCTTTGATCGAGAGACTTCTGCGATGGCATCTGTTCCATTGCTTGCTTCAGACACTGTATTGAACTCAGGCTCAAACTTTAACAGTTGTGATATACCCTTTCGCATCAGTGGGTGGTCATCAACAAGCAGTACATTCCATGTATTCATAAGAACAATCTCCTAGGCGAAGTCAAATGTCAGTACAACACGGCAACCTTGTGAAGTCGCCGAAAGGATTTGGATGTTACCCCCTAGCATTTTAGAGCGCTCTTGCATGATGTTGAGACCATAGTGATTGGGTTTTTCATCAGTAGGGCAAAAGCCTATACCATCATCCTTGATTTCGACATAAGCATGGTTGTCGTGTTGATGACAGCGAATCGAGATCGTACTGGCGTCGGCATGTTTAATTGCGTTAATACAAGCCTCGCGAATAATCTGCAGAAGGTGCATTTGGTGCTGCACGTCCATGGAAAGTGTGTCCAATGTCGATGACATTGTGATTTCCGCGCTTGTTTGACCTTTCAACGCCACCACCATTTCGTTTAGCGCTAAGCCAAAATCACTGTGTGACAACGATAATCGAAACGCATTGAGTAGTTCTCGTAATTGATCATAAGCAATGCGCAGTTGCTCGCCGATCTCTTCGGCAATGGATTCGCATTCTTTTGCATCGGATCGTTGTAAATGCCGCTTGAGTAAACTGGTCTGAATTTTAAGGTAAGAAAGCGATTGAGCAATGGAATCGTGAAGTTCGCGCGCCAATGTCGCACGCTCTTCCATCACCGCCAAATGCATTGCTTGCTTTTGCGCATGATTGTAATGCACACCGCGCGCGAGAATGGATGCAATATTCTCGAGAAGCACCGAATCAACAACGTCATCTTTACCTTGCCACATTAATGTTCCAAGCGCTTCGTCGTCCAAACGCAAAGGCAGGGAGTGCCAATGTTGGTCGTCTGCCTTTCCTGCACGTATTTGCCATTCTGATTGATTGGGGCTTGTCACGGTAAGTGTCAATGCCGAGATGCCATCGGCTTGCATTGAGATATCGAGAATATTTTCGAAGCTTTGTCGTGTCAAAAGACTCGATGAAAGCTGGGTTGAGCAATCATAAAGTACGTTCAGTGAACGATTGGCTTTGGTTAATTTGTGAGTTTTTGACTCAATTCTGAATTCAAGATTGGCATAGAGTTCTTTGAGTTCACTCGCCATGATGGCAAAACTTTTTGATAGCACACCAAGTTCATTGTTTCTTGTTGGTGGTAGTGCGACGTCAAAAATTCCATTCTGAATTCGCTGGCTCGCCGTTACTAGCATGTTCAATGGCTGGACGATGCGTCGTTGTGTGTACTGAATTAAAAACAGCACCAAGGCTAAGATCACGCCCAACCCAATACTGCCAACCAGAGCCAACACTTGAAGCTTATTTTCAGAGTGCTGCTGAAGCGTAAAGACGAACTGATCAATGTCGTTGACGAATAATCCTACTTGCTCAAGGTAAAACGCTCGGTCTGGGCCTTGAAGCTCAGGTCGAAGAAGTAGCCAGCGCGAAATTAATGCGTTGTAACGATCTCGTATTTCCTGAGGAACCGCAATATTATCAATGAGTTGAAGCTCAGGGGAGAGTATTGATTGTTCAAAGGATTCAATGTGTTCAGGTAAGCGAGGGGAATCACGGACAATGTCATACGCAATGCGATAACTTTGCATTCGCAGTGAGCCAGAAGTGTTGATGGCCGCGGCGTCATTGAGGCTCGAAGCAAGAGAGATAATGGAGAAACCCGTGATCATCACCGCCAGCAAAAGCATGGCGATCAGAGATCGTGCCACGATGGTAGTAACCGATTGTTTAACTGTTATTTCCGTTATTTCGTTAGCCATAAAATTTCAGAGTCTGACCGTGATGGTTTAATAATGTGACGCGTGCCATGAGCGAAAATTGATCTAGCGCAATAGACCCCTCTATATACCCCTTTAGGGGTATATAACCTATTCCTAATTATCTCTAACGTGACATCAGAAAGACGTGAAATATTGAAATTACACGTGTTATAGGTTGAAGGTTAAAATGGTAGACCAACGTCGTCGCTTCTTTTTACGAAGCGCTCAGAGTTCCCAGCAACAGCCATTACCTTGGATAAGTGACAGCGAGCTGTTTACCGAGCATTGTACGCGATGTGGAGAATGCCAGCGCGCATGCGAAGAAAATATCATTGTCGCCGGTGATGGTGGCTTCCCTTCGATAGACTTCAATAAAGGAGAATGCACGTTTTGTTATGAATGTGCACAGCATTGCCCCGAACCGTTATTTCTTCCTGAAACACACCTCCCTTGGAAGCAAGTCGTCTCGATTAAAGACAGCTGCTTAGCCAAACAGAATATTGAATGTCGCAGTTGCAGCGATGCATGTGATACCCGAGCAATTCGTTTTCAACATCGATTGGGAAGTGTTGCACAACCCGAGATTCAAATTAGCGACTGTAGCGGGTGTGGTGCATGTATTGCGCCATGTCCAGTCAATGCCATCTCCATGGAGCAACACCCATGAATGAATATCACGTTACTAGCCTTGTTGTGCACGCAGCAGCAGATCAAACAGAACAAGTAAAAGTACGCATTGAGGCACTGCCGGGCACTGAAGTGCCTGCCATGAATGAGATTGGGAAATTGGTCGTGGTGGTGGAAGGGGAAAGTCGCGGCGCACTGTTAGACATTTTCGAACAAATTAAAGCGTTGCCGGGGGTCCTTGCAGCAACGTTAGTTTTTCATCAGGTTGAGAATGAATCGACTGAAAACAAAATTGAAGGAGTCGGGCAATGACACTGACACGCAGGAAATTTCTTAAAGCGAACGCAGCCGCAGCTGCTGCTACCGCCGCGGGCATCACGATTCCCGTTTCTGTTGCGCATGCGGCGGGAAATGATGAGCAAGTTAAATGGGATAAAGCACCGTGCCGCTTTTGTGGTACAGGCTGTGGCATTCTTTTGGGGACCCAAAACGGGCGCATCGTCGCCTCACAAGGTGATCCAGAAGCGCCGGTAAACCGCGGTCTAAGCTGCGTGAAAGGGTACTTCTTGCCGAAAATAATGTACGGCAAAGATCGCCTCACTCAACCTTTATTACGCAAAAAGAACGGCGTGTATGACAAAGAAGGTGAGTTCACCCCAGTCAGTTGGGATGAAGCACTGGATTTAATGGCTGAGAAATTCACTACAGCGATTCAGACAAATGGCCCAACAACTGTCGGTATGTTTGGTTCTGGCCAGTGGACCGTGTGGGAAGGCTATGCAGCGTCAAAACTGATGAAAGCAGGTTTCTTGACAAACAACATTGACCCGAATGCCCGTCACTGTATGGCATCGGCGGTTGTTGGCTTCATGCGTACCTTCGGTATGGATGAACCAATGGGTTGTTATGACGACATAGAACAAGCCGATGCGTTTGTGCTGTGGGGCTCTAACATGGCAGAGATGCACCCAATCCTTTGGTCTCGCTTAGCTGATCGTCGTTTATCCGCGAATCATGTCAAAGTTGCAGTGCTCTCCACCTATGAGCACCGCAGCTTTGAGCTCGCTGACAATGGCATGATTTTCACACCACAAACTGACTTGGCCATTCTTAACTACATTGCCAACTACATCATTCAAAACGACAAAGTCGATAAAGACTTTGTCGCGAAACACGTTAACTTCCGCCAAGGTGCAACAGATATTGGTTATGGCCTTCGCCCGACCAATCCGCTTGAACAGAACGCAAAAAATGCTGGCAGTGGCGCGTCAGATCCGATCGACTTCGATGCGTTTGCCAAATTTGTCGCTGATTACGACGTTGAATCTGTGTCCAAGCTGTCAGGTGTGCCCGAAGACCAACTGATTGCACTCGCAGAGCTTTATGCCGACCCGAAAGTAAACGTAGTGTCTTATTGGACGATGGGCTTTAACCAGCATACACGTGGCGTGTGGGCGAACAACCTTTGCTACAACATTCATCTTCTGACGGGTAAGATTTCTAAGCCAGGTTGTGGCCCATTCTCGCTGACAGGCCAGCCTTCTGCGTGTGGAACAGCGCGTGAAGTGGGTACGTTCTCTCACCGTCTGCCTGCTGACATGGTAGTGAATAATCCCAAGCACCGTGCATTTGCAGAAGCAAAATGGAAACTGCCGGAAGGCACGATCCCACCAAAACCCGGATATCACGCCGTGCTGCAAGATCGCATGTTGAAAGACGGCAAGCTCAACGTGTACTGGGTGATGTGTAACAACAACATGCAGGCAGGCCCAAATATCAATGAAGAGCGTTTGCCGGGTTATCGCGACCCACGCAATTTCATCATTACGTCTGACCCTTATCCAACCGTCACCGCCATGGCGTCTGATTTGATTCTGCCAACAGCGATGTGGGTAGAGAAAGAGGGCGCTTACGGTAACGCCGAACGCCGTACTCAGTTTTGGTATCAACAAGTGAAAGCGCCAGGCGAAGCAAAGTCTGATTTGTGGCAATTGGTTGAGCTTTCTAAGCGCATCAAGGTTGCTGATGTTTGGCCTGCAGATTTGATTGCCAAACAACCTGATTTTCAAGACAAAACCTTGTACGACATTTTGTTTGCGAATGGGCAAGTCAACCAATATGGGTTGGATGAAATTCCAGCAGACCGCCTGAATGATGACGCTCGCGATGCGGGATTCTATATCCAGAAAGGCTTGTTTGAAGAATATGCGGCATTTGGTCGCGGCAAAGCCCATGACCTCGCACCCTTTGAGGTTTACCACAAAGAGCGCGGTTTGCGCTGGCCTGTGGTTGATGGCAAAGAAACGTTGTGGCGCTACGCAGAAGGGCACGACCCGTATGTGAAAGCGGGTGAAGGTTTTGCGTTCTACGGTAAGCCTGATAAAAAAGCCGTTATTTTTGCGTTGCCATATGAACCAGCGGCAGAAGAACCTGATGCAGATTATGACCTGTGGTTGTCGACTGGCCGCGTATTGGAACATTGGCATACCGGTACGATGACACGACGCGTGCCAGAGCTTTACAAGGCGTTCCCTGATGCGGTTGTCTTCATGCACCCACTGGATGCCAAGAAACGAGGGCTACGTAGAGGCGATGCGGTGAAAGTGATCTCACGTCGTGGTGAAGTTGCCACACACGTTGAAACGCGTGGACGTAACCGTGTGCCAGAAGGATTGGTGTTTATGCCATTTTTCGATGCAGGACAACTGGTTAATAAGCTAACACTGGATGCGACGGATCCGCTTTCGAAAGAAACGGATTATAAAAAATGTGCGGTCAAGATCGTCAAGGTTTGATCCCGCAGCCAGTGTGAAACACCCAATAACTGTGCATGTTGCTGATAGGAATACAGCAACATGCATTAGCAGAATGATTTGATTCCGAAAGGATCCGAGCATGAAAAAGAAAATCACGTTTACGCTGTTACTTGCCGCGCTGATCAGCACAATGGCAGTCGCGCAGGTCACCTCTTTAAGAGGCGATCAAGAGATTGGTGCTAATAACGAGGTGCCAAACATTAAAACCGTTCCAAAAAATCAGGATCGCTTTGCGCTTAACTATGTGAACCAGCCACCTATGGTGCCCCATGCTGTTGATGGCTATCAGGTTAATCAGTCTAATAACGCGTGTCTGCAATGCCACGATGTCGATGTTTATCGTAAAACTGGCGCTCCACGTATTAGTCCTACGCACTTTATGGACCGAGATAATAAAGTGCTGACAGAAGTGTCTGCTCGTCGTTATTTCTGTCTACAGTGCCATGTTCCTCAGGTACAAACTGACGTGTTGGTAGAGAACGAGTTTGTTCCTGCTGGCAAATTTGGACAGTAGGGGAGTCGGGATGAAATTACCGGGATTTATCACTAAAGCGTGGAAATGGTTTCGAACACCCAGCCATTTTGCTATTGGCACTGTTCTCATTTTGGGCTTTGTTGCAGGCATAGTGTTCTGGGGTGGTTTTAACACGGGTATGGAGATGACCAACCGAGAAGAGTTCTGTATTGGTTGTCATGAAATGCAAGAGAACGTGTATCAAGAATACGTGGGAACCATTCACTACAGCAACCGCAGTGGCGTGAGGGCAACATGCCCAGATTGTCATGTGCCAAAAGAATGGGGGCCGAAAATGATTCGCAAAATTCAGGCAAGTAAAGAGCTCTATGCCAAAGCGTTTGGCATTGTGTCGACGCCACAGAAATTTGAAGACCACCGTTTGGAAATGGCGACACGTGAGTGGAATCGCATGGAGGCTAATAACTCACAAGAATGCCGAAACTGCCATAACTTTGAATTTATGGATTTTAGCGCGCAAAAATCAGTAGCAGCCAAAGTGCATGATAGAGCTGAAGAAGCAGGACAGACGTGTATTGATTGCCACAAAGGGATTGCGCATAAGTTACCGCGTAATCATGATGCAGGTAAAGAATTCAAATTCTCAGCCTCAGGTAACTAAATCAGTTTTGTGCCCATGTGTTGCGGTGATACGTGACGTTTAGGCATAAAGAAAATGCGTATAAAGACAAGAAAGCCAGCGTTATGCTGGCCTTCTTCTTTTGGTCTTAGTTAGGCTGCGCGCTTCCAGAGTAAGTGACAGAATTTCTGCTCTGTGTCGCGACTCACCAACATGCGAACCAGCACATCATTCAATTCGTCTTCATTGGCTAAACCAATGCGAACTTCGACAAAAGTATCGCGATCAACGTCAAACCCGACGTGTTCTTCCCAATCTGCGCTGGCTTCGACCACAATGGCTGCGCCATCTTCGTCGAAACGTGCTTGATAGGCGAGAAGATCGTCATAATCTAGGTTGTCTTCAGCCATTTCATAAAAAATCTCAAAGGCAGTTTCTAGCGTTTCGTCGATAGAAAGTAGGGAAGCGTCCATGGTGATTCCTGGTTGGTATAAACAGGCGGCATTATATACCCAAGCTACCTTAAATTGAACGTGATGAGCGACGCTGAATCCTGCATTTTGAGGTCGAATGGCGATATCTCAGTGAGGTCCAAATATAGTTTCTAGTCGGGACATGATAAATATCGTCTATTTCGTGAGCTAACATCTCGTTTTTGCGGGAAATTAGTGCTGAAACTGGCTATGTTTCAAGGTGCGAAGCGTGCAAACTCGCTTTAAAATACCCACTTTAAATTGTCGTTTACGTGTCTGGTAAATGTTCAGATGAATAAGGAAAGGTACTGGTTTGTATAAGGCGAAACCCCGCAGCGGATTGTTGGCTGAAATAGATCGGAATGCTCCCCTGCAAACTGAGTATGTAGAGCCCATTGCTGCATCAGTGCGTCAAATCCGTGGAGTGCTGGGTGATACGCTTCATAGTCTTTATTTGACGGGCGATGTCGCGCAGCGTTGTGCTGGTGAGAGAGCGGATCTTTCACTGACACTCGTGACGACACGCGCCTTGAACGTGCAAGAGTTCACGTCGCTTAATACCGTCCGCTGGCGTTTGGAGCAATCAAGTGACGCGGTAAAGCGTGTCGAATTTGATGTCGTGCCGTTCAAAGAAGTGACAACGCTCGCCAATATCTTCCGTTGGGGTTTCTTCATCAAACATTGCGCACTTTGTATCAGCGGTGACAATCTTGCAGATAGCTTTGGTCACTTTGAAGTGAGTTGGGAAGTGTCGAAAGCGATGAATGAAGATCTTGGCGTTAAGCTAAAAGAGCTTCGCAAGAAGATTGCGGTAGCGACCAAGTGGGGAGCGCAGCTTGATGCTTCAGAGGATGCCGCCAAACGACTAATAAGAGCGGCTTTCGGACTGGTTGCTTATAAGGAAAACCGCTGGGAGCAAGATCTTAATATCTGCGCTGAGTATTTTAATAAGCACTACCCAGATAAATCGGTAGAAATGGAGCGGCTTTTCTACTTGATTGAACGAAAACCCGTTAAGAAACGTGCTGTTGTTGCCTTGATGGACAGTTTTGGCCAATGGGTGCAGTCTGAATACGCCAGTATCGACCGAAAAATTGGATAATTATTCATTGGCGTGATTTCAAATAATCCGGCGTTGTGTTCATTTTAACCGATATAACTCCTTGATATTACTCTCCAGAAGGATAGTCAATGTTACAGTTTTTTAACAATTAATGAGTTAAAAATAAACAACATCGGCCTTCGTCTTGGTCATTTGCATTGCCTTGTGCGAATTATTCAAAATAAGTGACTATTTATGGTTTACATGCGCAAAGAGTTAAATTAATCTTGCGCTCAATTAGTCACATATTGTGAATATATATTTCGTTCAACGCATCGCTCAGGAAGTATTGCCATGCAGAAAACTCAAGATTTACCGACAACATCATCGTCGACACGGAACGTGTTGATGTTCCTTATTCCCTCGCTGCTTGGCGTGCTTTTGTTTATGACGCCAGTGATGATTAATGGTGGCTTCACCATTCCTATCGCAGTATTGGCTAAAACACTGCTTGGCTTACTGGGTCAAAGTGCGCCAATCGTGGTGACGTCTATTATCGTCGTGAGCGCATTAGGTTCCGTGTTGGCAGTGGCGACCAAGCCACGCTTTATCACTGAGTCAAAATTCTTATCTGGCCTATTTTTGTCTACTCCTGTTTGGCTGGTTGTGCGTTTGCTGGGCGCGACGTTTGTCTTGATGGCTTACTTTGGTGTTGGCCCTGAACACGTTACGGGTGGCGCAACAGGTGGATTTGTGTTGGGCGATCTGCTGCCAACACTGTTATCTGTGTTTGTATTCGCAGGCCTGTTCCTGCCGTTGCTGACTAACTTTGGCTTACTGGAACTGATTGGTACTTTCATGACACGTATTATGCGTCCATTGTTTGGTCTGCCTGGACGTTCAGCGGTTGATTGTGCAAGCTCTTGGCTGGGTGACGGTAGTGTCGCGATTTTGATGTCGAGTAAACAATATGAGCAAGGCTACTACACCGAGCGTGAAGCGGCGGTTGTGGGTACCACCTTCTCTGTTGTTTCAATCAGCTTTAGTTTGGTGGTTATTGCGCAGGTTGGCTTGGAGCACATGTTTGTGCCTTTCTATGCCACAGTGTGTCTTGCAGGTTTCGTTGCCGCTATTGTTGTGCCGCGCCTTCCGCCGCTGTGCTGGAAAAAGAACACGCTGATCAACGGTGAAGAAAAAGGGCTTGAGCATGAAGCGCTGCCAGAAGGCGAGACCTTATTTTCTTACGGCGTTAAATCTGCAGTTAACCGCGCATCGCATATTCGCTCATTGACTGATGTTCTGAAAGAAGGCCTAGAAAACGCAGCTGACATGGTATTCGGTGTTTTACCTGTTGTGATGGCGATTGGTACTTCGGCGCTGATTATCGCGGAATACACGCCAGTGTTTACCATTTTAGGTATGCCATTTGTGCCTTTGCTTGAGCTTCTGCAAATTCCAGAAGCGGTTGCCGCCTCAGAAACGATGCTGGTGGGCATTGCGGACATGTTTATCCCTGCAGTACTTGCAGCAAACATTGATAATGAAATGACGCGCTTTGTGGTTGCTACGCTGTCTGTCACTCAATTGATTTACATGTCGGAAGTGGGCGCATTGCTTCTGGGTAGCAAGATCCCCGTTAAAGTGTGGGAACTGGTGATGATATTCATCCTGCGTACGCTAGTAACACTGCCTGTTATTGCCGGTGTGGCGCATTTGGTTTTCTAAACGCTCAGATGCCTAAATTCAGATGTTTGCATTGAAAAATAGCGACCAGATGGTCGCTATTTTTTTGTGTCATTTACTCGTTCCTCGTTCTTTCCTGACGTAACTGGGCGAAAAGCTAGTTGGTCGTTTTCTCTTTTATATCAGCGTCTAGTGTGCTTTTATCGGCCACTAATGCTTTTTTTGCCGCATCTGTTTGTGCTTCTGAGTCCTTAACCGCTTCACTTTCATCGACTGACGCTTGTTTTTTCGCCGACTTTTCCATGCCATCCATCTTCTGTTCAGCGTCTTGCATCAATACTGCTGATTCAGCCTCTGCTTCTTTTCCAAGGTTTTCGAGTTCTTGAACTCGCGCTTGTTCCACGATTTCTGCTTTTTGTCCTGCGGTCTCATCAGCAGTCGCGTAAAAAGGGAGGGCAAAAGCAATAGAGGAAACCAGCAGTAGGTTATGCGTTTTCATTCATCGTTCTCCTTAGAGAGGTTAACGTAACGTGCGAAAATAAATGTCACTCTAAAAATACTTATCGGATCACTGATGAACGCGTCTCATCTTCGCAACTCAGAGATGGTTTATGATGTGACTATTAGACTCGACAGGCAGAGGTGTGATTAAACATTATGAAAATCATTCTATTACATGGGCTGTATATGCATGGTGTCACCATGCTTGTTTTGGCAAAGCGATTAACTGAGTCGGGGCATCAAGTCTTCAACTTGAGTTATAAAACCATCAAGCCTGATCTGGCGCAGATGTTCACTGCGATGGATGAGTTCATTGATGGTGAAGACACCGCTATTGTTGCTCATTCTATGGGCGGGGTCATGGCCAAAACCTACTTAGACGTCGACAGCCCAATGAGCCACCATGTGAAAACAGTCATCACTTTGGGAACGCCGCACAATGGGTCCCAAGTGGCGGCATTTTTTGAAAAACATGGGGTGGGGGATGTGATGTTCCAACGCGCGGCTCAATACTTGATGCCAGATGAAACGCCTCGTTGGTCTTCGGCGGCCGCGCTTTACAGCATCGCAGGTGATTTGGCGATTGGACCCGCATCGGTTTTGCTGCGTGGTCAGAAGTCAGACGGTACTGTGTTGTTAGAAGAAACGATGATTGATGGAATGACGAGTCATGAAGTGTATCCGCTCACCCATACCTCGTTGATTTTTGCCAAACGTGTGAGTGATAGGGTGATTGAAATTTTGAAGTGACCCGCTTAGGTTGTGTTAAGCGGGTCTTTTGTTGTTGTGTCGCGTTCGATTAGTTGATCGGACTCTTCTTATTCAAGTCATCGGCATCATATATAAAGAATAGATCGCACGGCCTAAAATTTGAGTAGGCTCTCGGATGGCGAAGCTTGCGCCCATTTCGCCACAAATGAGCCGTCAGGATCGTATTCCTTTGCTTGCTTCTCCAGATCAAAATGACGTTGACCGCGTGGATCTGCGCCCACACCTGCTAAGTATTGCCAGTTCCCATAGTTGGCAGCTACATCGAAATCAATAAGCTGCTGCTCGAAGTAGGCTGCGCCAAATCGCCAATCAACGCCCAACTCATTTACTAAACAACTCGCTACAATTTGTCGGCCTCGGTTTGACATATAACCGGTTTGGTTGAGCTGCCTCATACAGGCGTTCACGATAGGATATTCGGTGGTGCCTTGCTCCCATGCTTTGAATTTCTCGCAATAAAACGAAGTGAGCGGGCGTTTTTTCTTAATACCATCAAAGGCGAACATACGCGCGCCATGATAGTGCATCATCCATTGGAAATACTCTCGCCAAAGCAGTTCCGCAAACATGGACTGCGATGATTCATCTTTGCCATGACGATATTCATAATTGTCGAGTTCTGCGACGACCATGCGAGCAGAAATAGACCCATTCGCAAGCCAAGCCGACAACCGAGAAGAAAATTGCCAGCCATCAAAGCCATTTCGTGTTTTCTTATAATTTTTTAGCCCCTGTGACTTCCAAAAAAACTGATTGAGTTGCACAAGCGCGGAATCCTCGCCGCCGTGGTAAGGCGTCAGGTCATAAACAAATTCTTGCCCTCCCCATATGTCGCGACGCTCTTGAATGGCCGCAGGTAAAGAATCCGGTGTGCTTATAGGTATGCAGGGTAGTGTGTTCTGCTGCTCAATATGCTTGCGGAACTGGGTGAAGCTCTGAGGGAATGTTGATTGCTCAAACGGTAATTGGTTACGAAGAAAAAGGGTGAAGCTCTCGCTTACGCTCACTTCACACGGCAAGACACGTTCGAGATAGGCGACTTGTTGTCTTTCATAGACACCGGGGTGGTCAGTCATGGCAACATAGTTAATTTGGTGTTGTTTACACAAGGCGGGAATGATTTCCAAAGGGTTGCCCACTTTAACCACGAGGCGTTGTTTTCGTTTTTTGAGTTCTCTTTCTAACGCTCGCAGTGATTGGTACAAAAACTCTTCTCTGAATCGACCAAGATGTCGAGATTGATGACGCGTGGGTTTTAACCATGCGGGGTCTATGACATAAACCATGAGGGCATGAGTACAGCGCCGGGAGAGTGCAACTAATGCGGGATTGTCTGCCAGTCTTAAATCATGTCTAAACCAAATGAGCCCTTTCATGTCGTCTCTCCTTAAAAACGATGATGTTTCGCGAACAAGTTTGGCGTGATTTTCGGTTTGCTGATACACCTCCTATATAGAGTGGTACGCACCATGTGTAGGTGAAAGGTCAAATTGACTTAGACAGTCCATGGTTGTGAGAAAACCGTCTCATCCATAAAGCGTAGCGCAGCATGAGTAAAATCAAGCGTGGCAGGAAATGAAATGTGTACGAGATCAACTTGATGACAGATAGCCCGCCAAAAAAGCGTTCACAAGACTGACGAATTGAATGAAAATTTATGTAAATGAACCTGCTTAATACTTCCTATTACTACCTTTGCCCTGCCAAGGTGAATAAATATGAGTTCATGCATAAGTCTTGTGTAGGCGGAGTGTCAGCCTTTTTTACGGTTTTTGACTCAATGTACTCGTCAAGGGCTTATCTGTGACGTTGGTTTCTCTACTATTGGTTGAGAAATGAGCGTCATAGAGAGAAGACCGTGAGCGACAAACAAATATCAGACTCAGTAAGAAAAGCACTGTTGGGGATTTCGGGTATCCGTGAAGAAATTGACAACCAACGCGTCTATTTCTACCAACATGGCAGGCTATTTAGCATTGTTGATAGCAATGGTTTGCAGTTCGTTGTGGGCGAAGAGTGTCTAAAAGAAGCACTAAGGTTGCCAGGGGCAGAATTGGAACAGCCTGGAGGTAAACGCTGCAAGGGAGTGATTCGAGTATCAGCGGAAAGGTGTACGGAAACTGATATTGATTTTTGGCTCTTGCTGGCATTGCCCACTAACCAAGGAACCATTGATCCCATTACTTTCCATTAGTGGGGTTGATGAAGAGCACAGCATCTCTCTGGTTGGCGCTTCTCAACACAATTTGATGCAAGAAAAAAGGGCTTTTCAGCCCATTTTTCATGTTGATGTTTCGTTGTTTTTTATTCAAGAAGACGTATAAATCGTCCACTTTTTAATGACGCTTTTTTGCTTGTTAACCACACTCGCAGTGACGCGTCGACTCAGTATCTCTGTCTGCTTTTGAGATGTCGTCACAACAGGTTCCGATTCGCCAAAACCTATGATCTGAACCCTGTTTGGTGCAATCCCCTTACGCAATAGCGCTTTTTCGACCACTTGCGCTCGCAACTTCGACAGCGCGAGGTTTAACTCCGTACTGCCAACGGGACTGGCATAGCCTTTAAGTTGCACTTTAGTATGCGGAAAGGTTTTCATAAACCGCGCGAGATCATTCACTTCACTTCCGAAACTGGGCGGAATTTTGACGGAGTTATTGGCGAAGAGAATATGAAGATCGTCTCTTGCGACTGTTTCCAGTACTTCAGAGCACCCACTGTTATTGATCACCGCGTTGTAGGGCGTGTCTGCACACTCATCACGCGCATTGATCACGCCATCACCGTCAGCGTCTAACAGATCGTCGCCTTGCTCTGCCACAGGGGGTTGAGCAACTGACATCGAGCAGCCTGATACCAGACTGCTTGATGCGAAAAGAACAAGTAAAACCAACTTAATACTGAACTTGGCCTTGTGGGACCATACTACGTTCATCATTGTGCTTCTCCTTCCTTACCGTAAACGGAGGTTTGCCATTCTTCTGGGGTCTCAACGCGTAGTTCAGAAAGCAACAACCCCGTTGCATTCAATACGCGATACTTGGCGAAGATGCCCGCATAGGTGGCATCAATATAAGATTTCCTTGCATCGAAAAGCTCATTTTCAGTGTTCAGCAGATCAAGTAACGTGCGACGACCAATAAGGTATTGCTTCTCATAGGCTTGAAGCGTTTTGGCTGACGCATCTACATGCTGCTCCAAAAATTGTGTTTGGCTTTCAGCAAGGTGTTTGGCTGTCCATGCAAGGCGCGTGCTTTCATTCAATAAACGGTGAGCGTTATTTCGAATGTTTTTGGCCTTGTTCACTTGATAGGCAGCACTGCGTGATTCAGCCGCATCGCTTCCGCCGTTAAACAGGTTATAACGCATACGCAGCATGGCTTGGAACTCGTCAGTATCACCAGGCGTACCATCCAACTCTTCGCCCCATTCCTGTGATGCTTCAATGGAAAAAGTGGGATAGAAGTCGCCTTTGGCCTGTTCATACTGGAATCTCGCCGCGTCGACATCATTGAGCGCGACTTGAATCACTGGGTTATTGTCTTTTGCGATGGTCAGCGCTTCGACCAGCGAAGGTGGAATGTACAAGGCATCCACTTCTGGCGTCACCAAGGCTTTCGGCGTTTCGCCCACAATGCGTTCAAACTCAATGATCTTGTCTTCATGATTGCTCTGCGCATTCAGTAAATTGGTGTGCGCTTGCGCAAGACGACCTTGAGCTTGAGATAAATCTGCCGTAGAGCTGATACCCGAATCCGTTCGACGTTTGATATCGGCATGAATTTTTTCGTGAGTTTTTAAGTTTCGCTGTGAAAGGTCCAGAATTGCTTCCGTTCTTATCACTTCTAAATACGCTTCAGTGACACTCAGGGCTGTGTCTTGAGCGTCTGCCAGCATTTGGAAGCGCTGGGCCTCCGCTTCAGATTTTGTTCTTTTGATATCGTTGTACGTAATAGCGCCGTCCCAGATGAGTTGGCGCAAACTCAAACGAACATCACGAGGATGGAAGGTCCCTTTGGTGCTGTCGTTGTTGTAATCGGAATAACCAATACCAGCGTCTACATCCACGGAAGGAAGGTAACCGCCTTGCGAGGCATCTATGTCCGCTTCGCGGCTCTTAAACTCGTTATAGGCTTCTCGAATCAACGGGTTTTGGGAAAGTGTCGCTGCCACGGCCTGCTCTAAAGACTGTGCTTGTGCTAGTTGTGGAAAGTTAAGCACCGCTGCGGCTATCAAGATAGCGTGAAGTTTATTTTTTTTTGCTTCTCCCAGTGGAAAAGGTGTGTTGAAAATTCGCAGTCTATTGCGGGTGATACGTTGCTTCATGAATACTCCCTCAAAGCGATGTAGACCGTTTGTAACTCATAATGAAAGGGCCAAAATAAACGGCGATGGGCAAATGTCGCGGCGAATGCATTTACCAAGAAGACAGGTATCCAATTCCTACATTGAATGAGCACCACGGTTGCTCGAATCGATTGGTTGTCTTCAGCATCACAAACAACGAGAAACCCTTGGTTTACCCGCAAAGTCAAAAGTAGGGCAAGTTGAGAAAGATTTGACCCCCAAGCAGACGCTTTATCGCGTTTCTATTGCAAATGAGACAGGTAGAGGTAAGTAATTAGCGACCAAACTGACGTAAGAAAAGAAATTTCGTGAAATCAGCCAAAATCAACGGGCAATGCGTCCTAGGGTTGATCGCTGGCTTCTTGTTGTCGTTTCAGTGATGTCTTTGCGTATTACCTATTTTTCATGAGGCTAAATTGCGCATTTTGAGAAGCTGAGATGCAAGGGTTTCAATGCGTGAGTGATAAGGCATGGCTGAAAAAGTAGAAGACAATACGGTTCTTGGCTCAAACGCGTCAAATGCCCAACTTTCTGTAACCGGTGGTCAGGTTTATGTCATTAGAGAAGACGTTGCCACTCCGGTTCCATTCGCTCAATCAGTAAAGCCAGACGACATCATTATTGCAGGAGCGGGTGCCTCGTATGTCGTGATGGTAAATGGTGAACCCGTGCTGGTTCATGAACCTTGCGCAACCTGTGTTCAGATCCGAGATGAAGGCATTGAAGTCGTAGGTTTAATCGGAAATGTAGACGTTCAACAAAACGCACAAGCCATTACATTGCTAGGAGATGAAATTGCCGCGCTACAACAGGCTATTGTTGCAGGGACTGACCCAACTGAAGATTTTGAGGAGCCCGCCACTGGCTTAGCGGGGTTAAGTTCGTCAATATCTGGATTTGCTGTCATTCAATACGACTATGCAAGTGTCTTGCCCGAAGCGGGCTTTACGACCAGTTACACCAGTTCAACGCCAATACTTGAGCAGGAGGACGATTTTTCCATTATTCCTGCTCTGGGCGGAGAAACCCTCGATCTTACGCTGGTGGAAGGTGATTTGGCACCGAAAACGGGTGATCAAGCTTATCCGGTAACAACCATTTCTTCGGTGCTTATTACTGCTAGCTCACTGGCGTTAGATGCAGATAGTTTTGTGATTGAACCAACGTTGCTTACGGCACTGCTAGCAGAACTCACCGCGGACACTAAAAGCGGTGGGCAAGCGCTGATTTATAACGTGTCAGACGATGGCAAAGTCATCACAGGTAAGCTCGGAAATGAAACCATTCTTACGATTTCTGTGGATGGCGAAGCCGCTGGCCGCGGCGTTGAGTTGACGGTCACGGTCACACTTAATGGGCCATTAGATCATCGTTCAGGTGACACCAGTGGGTTGGTCACGGTCAGCCGTGAAGCGATTGACATTGCGCTTGCCGTGCAAGGGCAAGATACCAGTGGTAACCCACTAGATAGACCTATTGATATCAATATCGCCATTCTCGACGGCGCCGCCCCGACCATTAACCCGCAGAATATTACGCATAACGAAAATATTCTTGATTACGTGTCAGAGCCTATCCCGCTGAATGTCGGCGTGAACAGCGATTTACTAGAATCGGTGCGTTTTGTCTCCACGCCTGCGTTGGTGACTCAACTTGAGAGTATCACTAGTAATGGGGCGGCAACTGTGTATTCCATCAGCGGTGATGAAATATTAGTGTCACTCGCGTCTGACCCGACAGTCATCGTGTTTGCCATCAATTTGGTGGAAGTACCTTCTTCAGGCGGTTCAGCGAATGAAGCAGAGGAAGGCGTTGTGGGATCGTATGGCTATGTGCTGACTCAAAATGCGTCTATTGATCAAAAATCGTCGACAGACACTGAAGTTGTTCCAGTGACCGTCGTAGCCGTTGACCAAGATGGTGATTCGGTGAATGGCCAGTTCAGCGTGAATTTGGTTGATGGCGACAACGCCAGCGGTGACGCTGCTGAAATTACGGGTGACTATAAGGTCATTGAAGCAGTGTCTGGAGGTGCTGACCAAGTCGCCAACGGGGAAATCACGTTAAATGCCGCTTCTGACAAGCTGTTATCGGACACTTTATTTATTTCAAACTTGGATGATAACAATGGCATTCCGGGCTTGATCGCCGAATTGAATCAGCTCACGTCAAATGGCGAATCGATCAGCTTTTCGATTCAAAGTGGCACGGGTTCAAATGTGGTGGAGCTGCTGGGCACCAAGGCCGATGGCACAGAGGTCATTCGCCTGACGTTGACAGCAACAAAAGCGTCAGGGGCGGGCGCAACGGGCGTAAATATCGCCTCAAGCTTTGAATTATACGAGCCGTTGGATGAAAAAAATCAGGCGCTGTTCAGCCGCAACCGCTGGGTGAGGCTCGTCAGCAATCGAGATGATGACAAAGAGGTAGAATCATTCCAAATCCAAGTCGAGTTACAGATACGTGATTCTGATAATGACTTACTTGATGCGCCAATTTCGGTGACGTATGCGGTGCAAGATGGCGACGGGCCTGTTATTCGGGTAAATAATGTGACCATCGACGATCCCGGCTTTGGCGCACCTGCGAATGAAGCCATTGGCAGCTTGGGCTTGGAAACAGGTAGTGACAATATTACATCTGTGGTTTGGGATCTAACGGACGCATTTTTTGCCAGTATTGAGGCGCTGAAAAGTGATGGGAATGCCCTCAAACTTCTATCCAATGTAGGTGAAATTAACGGTACGTCGAATCCGATCGCAGTGGGGTATGTCGACGCAAGCGGCAATACCATTACGGTGCTTTCGATTGCACTGACACCCGCCTCAAGTGAATATGTAGTGACACTGTCACATGCCATTGACCAACCAGACAGTGAGGCCATCACGCTCGCGCTGGGCGCAAAGGTAACGGACTCTGATGACGACAGCACCTCTAGTGCTTTCAATGTCACCATCAAAGATGGAGCAGCCCCAAGTGTTGATCCGGTTGATGCTAGCTTGACGGATCCCGTCATTGGCCAACTGAGTGAGCAGACAAACCTCAGCTTGGGGTTAACTCAAGGCTCTGATGCAGTGAAATCCATCGTGTTAACGACATCACCCGCACTCGACACTGCTCTCGCCAATATCACCAGCAGCGGATACAAAACAAGTTACCAGCCCGATCCGCTGTCATCCGTGACTGACACGATTAACATCGTGTTGGACGACCCTGCATTGTCTGACACATCTAAACCAGCCAATGGCGCACAAGTATTGACGATTAAGCTCGACGTGGATACAGAGGGTCATCCAACTGGCAGCTACACAGTGACGCAGTATGCTGCGGTTGATGAAAGTTCCGCGCCATTGGTCTTGCCAATTGGGGTGAAAGTGGTGGATACCGATGGGGATGAAGCTACCGGTCAATTTACTATCACGCTTAACGACGATGATGACACGCCTTTGATTGTCGGTGTTGGTGAAACGATATCTCTGACAGAGCCGGATCTAACGCCGACGGGAAGCCAAACAGGCTATCCCGAATCGTCATCAGGTACAGCGTTTATACGAGCGATAACCGACAGGCTGCTACCATCAGAGGTACGTATTGATAGCACGTTAGTGACGGCACTCTTGGCTGAACTCAATGCAGTACTGACCAGCGGCGGTGAGCCTGTTGTGTTCACCTATGACGACACAACGGGAACATTGACGGGTAAGGTGAGTAACGAATTGGTTATGACACTGTCACTGTCTGCCGTGCAAAATGCGGATGGATTTGGTCTAGATATCACACCGTCACTGACGTTGCACCAACCGCTTGATCACCTGACCAGTGCGTCAAATAATACTTTTGTGACGTTTGATGGTGATGCGATTGCCATCAATGTTCAGCTCCAAGCACAAGACTCTGACGGCGACGTTCTTCCGTCTGTTGCTACGTTTGACCTTCTCATTAAAGACGGTCAACCGCCTGCGATCACTCAAGCACCGTCATTGAGCGTGGAAGAAAGCGACATTAACGCCAGCGGCAGTGGACAAACCAGCAACCGACCCGGCACAACACCTGGAGGAGTCGGTGATGACCAAGATACCGCAACAGGTAAACTGGTGATCGATTCCGGTAGTGACGCCATCAAAGATGTTTCGCTCGACCTTTCAGCGTTTGCTTCGGTGAACAGCAACAACAGTCAAAATGCATCCGGCAATAGCATTCCCTTAAGCTCTCATGGCGAAGCTGTCACACTCAAACTCACCAGCAACACTGAGGGCACTAAGGTCTATACCGGCTTGGCGGGAGAAAGTCGCCCCGTTTTCACGCTCACCGTTCTTGCCAATGGTACGTATACATTCGCCTTACTTGGTGCGCTTGATCACCCGCGAGGGGATGATAAAAACAGCTTGGGCATTAACTTTCCCATTGTCGTTACTGATAGTGATGGTGACACCGCAACAAGCAATATTACTGTGAATGTGCTCGACGATGTGCCGTTCTCGCTCGAAACAGACGGTGTTGGTGTTGGCGGGGGAAGCGTCACTGCGGTGGAAGGAGAGTCGTCTTCTCGAGTGACAATTATGCCGTCACGTAATCGGGGCGCCGATGATGCGGCGATCAAATCGGTCACCATCAATGGCGAACAGCATGAGCTGACACAGGGGCTCAATAATCACTTTACCGTCACCCAAGGTCCTGGAGGCCAGGTGCTTGGTATGTTGTTAATACAAAGCAGTGGCAACATTCAATTTACTGCCGCTGAAAACGTCGACCATAGCGGTTCGACGAACAATAGAATCACTGAAACTTTTAGCTATGAAATCTTAGATGGTGATGGCGATATCGTTGTGGGTTCAACTGAAATTGTGATCGTTGATAGCTCACCGGTACTGATCGTCAACAACGCGGCGGGCATTGAAGATCAGGGTCGCGAGGGCGACCCAAATGATGATGTTGTCTCGAACCCTGCCGATGGTATTCCTATCGCCATGACCATCAATTCGGGAGATAGCGATCAAGGTGAATCCGTTTTTCGTGTTGTTGTTACCCTACCTGCCAATGCACACGGCACGTTCTACGCTAACGGTGCCGTGCTAGCAATTACCGACAATCAAGTGGTGTTACCCGCCAATTTGTTTTCTCCAAATGCACAGAATCAACTTTGGACGTTGCAAGGCGTCACTTTCGTACCTGACCAAGATTACTCAGCATCTTCAGGTGTGCCGACGTTTTCTGCGACAGGTTATGTCACTAACACTGATGGCTCAGAACGGCAGTTGGGCACGCAAACATTCACTATCACCGTGGAAGGTATTGCCGATGTGCCGCAGTGGGATGACAGAACCGTGCTTTACTACAACATTGACGAGGATAGCGATGGCGCAGCGTTAGATCTTGCCGCGGAACTGCAAGATAACGATGGATCGGAAACGTTAAGTTATATTCTTACCCTTCAAAGCGGCAGCGGCACCTTAGTGTTAAATGGCGAAACCTTAACGTCAACTAACGGCCAGTACGTGGTAGCGTCATCTGACATTAATGATGTGGTTGTTAAACCGGATGCGAATTTCTCCGGTGATCTGACGTTAACCGTCACGGCACAAAGCAAAGAAACTGGCAATTTCGTCTCGGGTGAGCAAACCGCAGATTCCGTTACCCGCACGATTACTGTTGCGGTCAATCCTGTTGCTGATACCACCACCTTGAAAGTCACGCGAGTCAGCGGTAAAGAAGACGAATTGATCAATTTGTCATCTCATATCAGCTTGACCGACACCGCAGACCTGGACGGCTCTGAAGCCTTGTTTGTGCGGATCAGTAATGTGCCTATTGGGGCTAAGCTGCTCCTTGCTGACAACAGCGAAGTGCCTGCAGTGGGAGGCGTCTATGAAGTGGCTTACAGCGACATTGGCGGTTTACGCTTGCAGCCGCCACCGCAGAGTAACGTTGATTTCTCGCTGACAGTGACTGGCGTGGTTAAAGACTCTGCCGTTGTCTCTAATGCGCAAGGGGTCAGCAGTACCGTTACCCAAGAATTCGAAACCAATCCCAAAACATTGCCAATCGCATTGAAAGGGGTGGCTGATGTACCTGTTATCAGTGCAGACCTAGGCGGTATTTGGCAGCCGATTATCGATAACGGCGTTGATACGGGTATCGAAACCACCATTGATGAAGACAGCTCCGTGGCTTTGTCTTTTCAATTGAAATCAGGTGAAGAAGGCAAGGCATTGCCTGATGACAATTCTGAGACGTTAACGACGTTGGTAACCAATATCCCGAAAGGTGTGACGCTGCTTGATACCAACGACAATGCGATTAATCTTGTCTATGCAGGTATTGGCGCAAACGGTGAGGCGCAATATCAAGCCAAAGTGGATGGCTTGTCGGACATCAAACTTGTGCCTCCATTAGGTAGCACAGACGACATTACGTTAACTGTGACTGTGATTGTCACCGAAGATGACGGCGATTCGCTGACCGTCAACAAAGACGTGGTGGTTCACATTGAACCCAAAATTGATGCGGTCGATTACACCTTGGACAGCCGTGGCACTGAAGATCAGAGCGTGGTGGTTAATTGGCGCCCCGGCACGGATCAAGGTTACACGGACAACAATGAGACGATCACCGCCATCACATTTAACATGGCGACAGATGCAATTTCAGCAGGATATACCCTGACCATTTCAGGGGAATCGTCACCGCTGACGTTCTCGAATGGCAGTGTCGTATTGACGGCGCCTCAAGTGACCGCGTTGCTCAATGGTGCCAATCTTTTGCTTCGTGCGCCAGAGAACGTTGATCGGGACGAAAACATCAATCTCTCTGTGAGGCTTACCGTCGTACAAACTGATACGGATTCGAGCGCCACAGACACGGCAGTCATCACAGGTACCCTCGATGTTCGTATTATCGCGGCGGTGGAGGGGGACGGAAAAGTCGAGCTACTGAATAGTTCGAATCAGCCCGTTAGCACTGTGGATGGCGATGGTAGCGGCAGTATCTCCTTAGCGTCGGCGGATCATCGTTTGGCGTTTGTGACCCCAGAGGGAATAAATACCGACGGCAGCAGTGCTGAAATCATTACGCAGGTGGTGATTAGCTTTGTAGCGGATGCTAATGGCACGCCGCTGACGGGAGCCGATCAATCCTATTTTGATCAGTTCTACATCGAGGGAGGGATCAACAATGGTGATGGTAGCTGGACAGTTCCTCAAAGTGCATTAGATTCATTGACAATATCCACGACTAAGCCCATCACCGAGCCTGTATTCATTAAAATATCTGCCTTAGTGCAAGATCAAGGTGATGCGGGTGAAGGGGATGCCAGTGGTCAGGTGGAACAAGCGCCACTGATCCTCGAATTAGATTTCGCAGGAAGTGTTAGTAGCACTCAAGAAGCAGGGGCTGTCACCGTCGAAACCCAAGATATCAACGGCGTAGAAGATACCGCACTGAATTTAGGCACCCAGTTGGACGGTTTAATCAAAGTCGACCCTGCGAACGCCAGTTCGGATGAATTGACCGTAGTAATCAGCAGCGCATCGTTGTCAGCAATTGGCGCTAGCGTATCGGGTATGGAGTTCAATTACGAGACCAGTGAATACGTCGCTAAAGTCAATGTGTCTGCAGACGGCTCGGTCGATCTATCCGGTATCACCTTAACGATGCCCAAACACTTTGCGGGTGATTTCTTGTTACCTGTGAAACTGGTAACAACCGATCAAGTGAGTGGCGACACCAAGGAAACAGATACCACACTGTCTGTTTTGATAGCCCCCGTGGTGGATGGTATTTCTACCACCGTCACGGTAGTTGAAACCAATGGTTTAAACAGCGATGAACAACCTGTTGATGATGAGGCAGAGTGGGTGCCAGTCGCCAATAAAGCGTTGGAAGACGGTATCATTGAGCTGAATCTTAGCGCGAAATTGGAAGATACCGACAATGCGGCAACTTCCGGTGTCGAAAGCATTACCTCAGTAACACTCATCGTTGATAGCGCCGTGGGCTTTTTTGTGGATGCCAATGGAGAAAACCCGCAAAGCAGCATCACAATAAGTGCCGCCGAACTTGGCAGTATTCACTTCAAACCCGTGGAAAATTACAGCGGCCCCGTCACGCTAGACGTGAAAACTACGGTGGTTGATACTGCCGTCAACGATGATACAGGCAAGCCCAATTCAACGACCACCAATACACTATCAACTGACGTGTCATTTGATGTATTACCTGTCAATGATCCCATCATGTTTAGTGGCAATACACAGCCTATTACAGGTACGGAAGACGAACATATTGCCTTGACGGGAGTGACGGCGACCTTAAAAGACATTGATGGCTCGGAAGAAATCGTCTCCGCAAAAATCTCCGGTGTGCCGGATGATTTCCAACTGGTTTCGACGGGTAGCCAACTCGTGCAAAGCAGTGGTAACGGAAATTGGAGCATCAGTGTTCCAGCAGGCAGTGAATCGCTTAATCTTGATGATATCTCTTTTATACCACCTGAAAATTTCAGCGGTACCATGACGGTCGAACTGGTGGTTTACGCCAAAGAAAAAGCACTGACAACGCCAGTGCAATACACAACAAGTGTCACTGTGGTGGTGGATCCCATCGGCGACGGTGTGGACACTGACATTGTCACCTCAGTATCCGGCACTGAGGATGAAAACATCTCGTTACCCCTCGACATCCGTGTGATAGACAACAAACTCACTGACGACGGGTCAGGTTTGTCGGTGACGGAAAATGCCCCTGAGAATATCAAGGTGGTGTTAACCAATGTGCCTGATAGCTCAACCATTAGTTTCCCTACTGGTGTGACGTCTGACAGTTCTGTCGAGAAACAGTCTGACGGTAGTTGGATTGTGATTGCAGAGCAAACCACGCTTTCATCGCTAATTTTCACGCCCGGTGATGCCAATGAGCTCAATTGGGACGGCAAGCTCAATGTGTCTGTTCGTGCAGTGGATAATGGCGTTGAAGCAGAAAGTTCGTTGTGGGTAAATCAAATCATTGATGTGACCGTGTCGCCTGTCAACGATGCCCCAGATCTGACGGTGCCTGCCACAGCACTGAATACAGAAGAAGAAGCCGTGCTTCTGATTGAATCCATTCAAGTAAAAGATGTCGACGCGAAAGACGCCAGTGGTGGTGTTATCACTGTGCGTTTGAGTGCAGTAGATGGCACGATCAATATCTCCAGTGCATCTCCATTGCCTTCTGGCATTACTGTCTCTGGTACTGGGACAAACACCATGATGCTTGAAGGTGATTTAGACAAGATCAATACGCTGTTGGCATCGGGCGTGACCTATACGGGGATCACCAATTTTTCTGGACAAGACACCATCACTGTGACGGTAAATGACAATGGCAACACAGGCTCGGGTGGCGCGTTGACAGATAGTGAATCGATCACGGTTAATGTCGCGCCCAAACCCGATGTGCCAACGTTAGTGTTGAATACGGCTCAAACCGCTTCCGTTGGAGGGAGCATATCAGCGGTTATTCCTTTGCTGGGCTTGGCTGCAGCGTTGACTGATCCATCAGAAACATTGTCAGTGGAAATCCGAAATATTCCCGCTTCGCTCGCGTTTGTGGATGCAGAAGGCAATTCTGTCGGTACAGGGCCTACGGGCGGTGTACTGACGATCACGCCTGCCGAGTTGGCACAGCTCTATGTGACAGGCAACGCCGCCGTTACAGCGTCTGTCGAAGTGGTTGCAATTTCAACTACCACCTTGGGTGAAATCGCGCAATCTTCACCCGTCACGTTGGCAATAAACGTGACCAATCCAGCTGATGGGCCGATATCGGCGCAAGATACCAGTGAAGAAAACATCGTGATTTCAGGCGAAGAGGGTGCAACGCTGCAAGGTGGTGCAAACGATGACACCTTGATTGGCGGTTTAGGCGAAGACATTCTCACCGGAGGGGCGGGCAACGATACCCTTTGGGGAGGAACACAAGGTGGCAGCGACAGTAACCTCGACAGGTTTACGTGGTCGAGCGCTGATTTGGGTTCGGTTGGTAATCCTGCTGTCGATACCATTGGAGACTTTAACCCTTCAACGGATGTGATCGATCTCAGTGCGGCATTGAGCGTCAATCATCTTGCGAATGTTGACGATCTCACACAACAGCTATCGCTGACAGAAACCAACGGAAACGCACAACTTAATGTGTTAAATAGTGGCGACGTGCTTCAGGAAATTGTGTTAACCGGCGTAAATTTGGACGCATTGGTTAATGGGTCATCTTCAGGTATGTCACAGTCAGATATGCTCACAGCAGTGATTAATAGCGGGGCGCTGTATCTAGGGGACAACGTCGGCACTAGCGCTGATGATAACCTTGTCACACAATCTTCGGGTGAAAGCCTGTTTGGAATGGACGGCAATGACACGCTGCAAGCGGGTCAGGGCAACGATATTCTTACTGGTGGTGAAGGGAATGACCTTTTTGTGTGGCTTGAAGCTTCACTCAGTTCGCCTGCCAATACCGACACAGTGACAGATTTGACCTTAGGTCAAGACAAGCTCGATTTAAGCCAATTACTGCCTGATTTTGGATCGTCACCGACCAGTAATGACCTGCTTCCTTACTTTGATCAAGCATCAGTTGAAAGCGATGGCACGATCAATCTTTCTGTGATTTCTGGTAGTGACACACAGAATATTGTTTTACAGAACATGGACATTTCTAGCTCTGGATTAGACCTCGTATCAGGAGCGCAAACCAGTGAGATAGTGTCTGCACTTTACGCGCAGCAAGTGTTCAAATTGGAATAGCATTGGTGGCAATTGGTTAAAATTGCTGCAAATAATTTCACCTATTGAGTCGATTGTTTTTATATTGAGACTATGCTGATAGAGAACCTTGTCTATTTGGCCTCTAAATGCATCGAGATTTGGCATGAGCACAGAACACAAAACATCAATCTTGACTGAAAGCGGTACCAATGAGCTTGAAATTATCGAATTTCGACTCGAGAAAACCTTGCCTGATGGCACAAAGAAAGTGTGTTACTACGGGATAAATGTCGCCAAGGTTCGCGAAGTCATTCGTGTTCCCGATACGACGGATTATCCAAACGCACAACCTAATGTCCTTGGCGTATTTTCGCTGCGCGGAAAGTTAATCCCTTTGGTTGATTTAGCTGGATGGCTAGGTGTACCGACGAAAGACGAAATCGACACCAAAGTCGTGATCGTGACGGATTTCAATCGCATGTCGAATGGTTTTCTCGTCGACAGTGTCAGCCGTATTCATCGAATATCTTGGGAAGAGGTGGAATCGCCTAGTTCTTTCTTAGAAGCGTCAGACCAAGATTGTGTGGTTGCCGTGGTTCGACAGGACAGCAACCTCATCATGATTTTGGATTTCGAGAAAATCATTGCTGATATCAACCCAGAGCTCAGCATGGAAAAATACGATGTCACGCAAGACAAGCGCGTGGTTATCGATGACGCCATGGTTGCCAAACGCGAAGCTAAGACCATCATGGTGGTTGATGATTCCGCATTTATCCGTCGCTTGATCGAAAATACTCTTCGTTCAGCGGGTTACAACGTGATCACCGCAAAAGACGGGCAAGAAGCGCTGGACTCGATGATCGAATTCGTCCGCTTGTGTACTGAAGAAAACTTGCCAATCACCGAGTTTGTTGATGGCGTGGTCAGTGATGTTGAAATGCCAAAAATGGATGGCATGTATCTCGTCAAAAAATTGCGGGAAATCGAAGAATACAAGGCCATGCCGATTGTCATGTTCTCTTCACTGATGAGTGATGATAACCGCAAGAAAGCGATGGACCTTGGCGCGAACGACACCATTACCAAACCTGAAATCGGACGTATGGTTGGTTTGATGGACAGTTTTGTTTTGAAAGAATGAATCTTCGCTCTGTCAAACACGCGCGATAAGACAATAAGTACGTACTGAAATGGCGAATGACGAGAAAAATCGATAATAAACAAAGAGAAAAGCGCCTTTCCAGGCGCTTTTTTTATTTCTGTTTGACTGATTACATGGTGTCAGTCGCGCTATGCTTCGCGATGAATTAGGGGTTAGCTAGCGGATTGAAAGGATATTTTCGGTAGGTGTAAAACACCATGGCGAAGAACACGAATGCGCTAGCAAGACGAATAACGACATCAAGCCCTGGCCACATCATTAAACCGCCTAAAGCAAAAGCAACGGCACGCAAAGGCCAATTAATCGGCCCTTCCAAATAGCCTTCTAGCCCTGCTACCAACGCCCATGTTCCAATTACCGCAAACAAGGTGACTTCAAATACTTGTTGAAGATCGCCAGAAACGAGCGGTGTGTAGGCCATTAAGAGTGGCACCAAGTAAAGCCCTTTGGCGATTTTCCACGCTTTGAAGCCTGTCGCCATGGGTGGGGTTTTGGCGATGGTTGCCGCGGCAAACGCAGTCAAACACACTGGCGGTGTAACGTTACTGTCTTGAGATAACCAGAAAATGATCAAGTGCGCTGCCAACAATGACATACCTACCGTTGCTGCACCTAAGCCTTGTTCGAGCAAAGTGTCTTTGAAGTCATCCGGTACTTTGCCAAGTAACTCAATAGCGGCCTCAAAAGACATGGGAGCGCCCAACGCGGCAAGCTGCTCTGGTGCAATCAGCATGAAAATGGTTTTCGCTTCTTCGGGTAACTGACCGGTGGTCAGAAGCGCCATTAATTGTTGTTCCGCAATCAAACCATAAATGGCAGGTGCAGAAAGGGTGCCAAGAACAATATACGAGGCCGTCACAGGTAAACCCATGCCGAGTATCAGCGATGCAAGTGCCACCAATACCAGCATCATAAACAAGCTACCGTTGGCCCAGTCGTTAATCATGATTGAGAAGGTATTGCCGATCCCTGTGGTGCTGATGACGTTCACCACCAAGCCAATGCCCGTCAGTAATACCGCTGTGGTGGCCATGTTTCGTGCGCCTTGCGCTAACGCATCAAAAATATCTGCAAGACCCATACGATTCGGAGAAAGCCAAGAAGCAACCACCACTGAAATGATCGAAATACCTGCCGCATAAGTTGGCGTGAAATCTTGAACTAAGAGCGCGACCAACACCACCAAGGGGATCAGATAATGCCAGCCTGAGGCCAGCACTGACAACATAGATTGGGTTTCCGTTTCGACATGATGTACGCCTGAACGCTTGGCTTCAACGCGCACAAAGAAAGCGACCGAGAGAAAGTAAATCAGCGCAGGTGCAAACGACACAGCAATGATTTCCACGTACGGTATTTGTGTGTAAGACGCCATAATAAAAGCGCCTGCACCCATCACCGGAGGCATCAATTGCCCACCCGTGGAAGCTGCTGCTTCAACCCCAGCGGCGAACTTTGGCGGAAACCCCGCTTTCTTCATGAGAGGTATGGTGATGACACCTGTTGATACTGTGTTTGCCACACTCGACCCTGATACAGAACCCATTAATCCTGAGCCGAGTACAGCGACGAAACCGGGACCCCCAATGATTTTCCCTGCCGCTGCACGGGAAATATTGATGATGTAGTCGCCTGCACCTGATTTTACTAAAAACGCGCCAAATAGAATGAACATGAAGACATAACTCCATGATATTCGGGATATGGGGCCAAACATGCCCTCTGAACTATAGAAAGCCCGGTACAGAACGGTCTCAGCCGACAAGCCGGGGAAGGCAAAAATGCCGTCAATCCAGCTTCCCCACCAAACCACGTAAGTCAGTGCCACCAAAATCAGGCAGGGGATAAACCAACCCATGGTGCGCCGGATAAGTTCTAGCGCGATCAAAATCGCAATGATTGAAAACACCCAATCAGAAGTCACAAAGGTAACGCCGCGTTCGTATAAGGCGTCTTCGCTAAAAATGATATAAATCAGGCAAGCAATTGCGGCGATAGCAACCCCAATGTCGATAGCCAATGCGAACTTACTTTTGCGCCATTTCGCTGCGGCTGGGTAGGTAAGGGCACACATGGCAGAAAAGCCCGCAAAGTGTGCAGCTGAAACCCAAAGTTCCGGCAAAGTGGCAAGTGTGTTAAACCAAATATGAACCAATGAAAGTAAAATGCCCAGCACGGTGACACATCGTGTCAGAAGCGGAAAATCGGTGCGCTGAGTGAGCTCAAATTGCGATAGAGAACTCTCGAGTTCTGATGAAGTGCTGGAGTCGGAAGAATGGTTAGTCATGTTCCCTCAAACGTGCTGATGATCTGCACGACGTCCTTTGGAGTGGAAGTGTGTTGAGCAATGCTGTGTTAACCCCAAGAGAATAGCGATACAAACTTAGGAGCAAAGCGATATAAACCTAGGTACAGAGCGTTAACGGCGATAAATCAAGGCGGTAAAGGCGCGCTGACCGAGAGGCCAGCGCGCAAGACTTAGTTTGCGATCAATTGCGCAGGAATAGTCAGCCCTTGTTCTTTGTAGTAACGCGCTGCACCAGGGTGGAGCGGCACAGGCAGGCCATCAATGGATTTTTGCAAAGACATGGCTTTGGTTGCTTTATGAATACCGTTCAAAAACGCGAGGTTTTCGTAAATGGTTTTCGTCAGCAAGTAAACGTCTTCATCACTGATGTCACTGCGAACAGCAAGGAAGTTAGGTTGTGCAATGGTTTCTACTGCTTTGGTTTGACCCGGATAGGTGTTCGGCTCAATCACGAAGCGTGTCCAAAGGTTATAATCACCATTAGCTTCTTTCATTTCTTCATCGGTGAAATTCAAGATAGTGATTTTGTCACCTATTGACGCATACGCGCGAGTGACTGCGCTTACTGGCACACCCGCTGGCGTGTTCATTCCATCCACCGTACCATTTTGCATCGCATCCGCACTTGCGCCGTAGCCAAGGTAAGCGAAATCCATTTTGTCGGTATTGATATCTAGGCCGCTCAGGATCTGTAAGCCTGAACCTTCTGTACCAGAGTTTTTCTTACCGATAGAGAACTTGTTGCCATCCATTGCTTTCATGTCAGCCATGGTGCCTGTTTTTGCCAAGTCGCTCAGGACCACGAAATGCTCGACGTTTTGCCACAGCATAGAGACAGAGCGCAGTTCTTTCTGTGGACCCGATTGCTTCAATTTACCTTCACCACCCCATGCCCAAGCACCATATAAGCCTTGAAGAATCGCAAACTGAGCTTCGTTTTCTCGCAGTAGCTTAATGTTCTCGCCTGAACCCGCAGAACTAATAGCAGAAAGAGAAAAGTCATATTTAGGGGCAAGTTTCACTTTGCTCAGTGTCGCCAATGCCACGCCAACAGGGTAATACGTGCCACCTGTTGATGCCGTTGCCAGAATGTAGTCGCGGTCTTCTGCTGCTGCACCGTTCATTCCGGTCAACATGATGGCAGTAGATAGCGAAAGCGTTTTAATCAATGCGTTGATTTTCATACAACTCTCCAATGTAAGAAGGTTCCTTGGTCAGTCTGGTTATCAGGTACGAAGACGGCGTAACATCGCATCTGAGAGTGGGAAATAAACACCGAAAGGATAGCCGAACTTGTAAAATATTTGTTAATCGCATTCGGTAAATATTGGCGTCCTCTCAGTTTTTCGTTCTAGGTGGCTGCTGCTTAAGACTTTAGTCGTACCTGTGCTTTGGCTTATGATAGCGACCTAGCAAAGAGGGAGTTGAGAATGGCAAAGCCGAATAAAAAGCTACCCACGCGTTCGGTGGACATTGTGTGCGGCAAGTGCAAAGCGTTACTGTTTAAATACAAGAAAGGCGGCAAAGGCGCGTTAGTGAAGTGTTTTAAAGAAAGAATTGTGGTCGATTACACAACCCGTCCATGTACATGTCCAAGCTGCGATATGGTGTTTGCGCGAGAAGCATTGGTGCGCGGAACGCCAGCCTACAAGATCATCGGCAGCAAAGCAGTGTTGAAGTAGTTAAGCAAAAGGGCAGAAGGAAATAGAGCGTAGGGCAAGATAGAGGTCGTTGGCACTGCGCAAGGGCAGTGCCAACAAAAAGCGTTTAGATACCAGCACGTTTAAACAGGCCAGCCATTAGCTTCGAGTTAGATTTCACACCCGTAGATTTAGACTTGAATTCACCTGCCAGACGCGTATCGCCAATTTCACGTGCGATATGTTGCATCGTCAAATACATGTCTTTCGCTGATTTCATACGGTTTGAATCGTTCAGCGGTGCCAGCAGCTTCACCATCTCTGCGCCAGACATTTTGTTGTCGATGGCGTGCGTTTCAATAGAAGAAAGCAGTTTATCTAAATCGACGGTTGCTTCTGAGCTTTCAACGCCTTCTTTCTTCATTGCTTTCAGATTACGGCGACGGATCTGCTTAATGATGAAAGATGGGCGGCTAATCATTTTGTAGCCCCAGAAGCCTGCTGCGATAACGAGAGCGATACCACCGACCACGTAGGGCCAGATAGGACCGGAAGATTCAGCAACAGTTTGGGCTGTAGTAACTACCTCAACGGCAGTAGAAGGTACATCAGACATCTTTTTACCTTAGGGTTCATATTGATTGGGCGTAGTGTCGCACTGTGGTACGAAAATACACTGTCGTGCTTCACATTAAAGGAAACATGCCCTGTTTTGGAAGTCCGTTTGTAGAATTTTTATGCGATCTGGATATTAACATACTGATAAGACGCGGTTTGCGTTAATTTTGAGTGAATAACGTGCGGTAAAAAATGCATGGATAAGGTTTCACAAAGGTTGCTTTTGGTGTTCAGTGAGTGATCAAAAAGCAGAGTCAAACGACTCTGCTTTGGGTTTGATGCGATAATGTTTAAAGAGCTACATTCCGCCAATACAGATGTATTTGGTGTTGAGGTACTCATCCAACCCTTGGTGAGCCCCTTCACGGCCAATGCCCGATTGTTTCACGCCACCAAAAGGTGCAACTTCCGTGGAAATAATCCCTTCATTGACTCCCACCATGCCGTAATCGAGCGCTTCTGCCACGGCGAAGATACGGTTGATGTCTTTGCTGAAGAAGTAGCTTGCCAATCCGTATTCGGTGTCATTCGCCATGTCGATCAAAGACGCGTCATCATGGAAACGGATCACGGGAGCAATAGGGCCAAAGATCTCTTCTTTAACAATGCTCATGTTGTGTTCGACGTGGGTTAATACGGTTGGTGCGAAAAATTGCCCACCGAGATCGTCGCCACCTGCGGTGATATTCGCCCCTTGTGCCACGGCATCGTTCACTAACGCTTGTACTTTCTTCTTGGCGTTGTCATCAATCAGTGGGCCAATGGTGATGCCATCATCAAGGCCGTTGCCGACACTCAGCTTGGAGACTTCAGCGGCAAACTTGGCGACAAACTCGTCATACACAGAATCGTGAACATAGAAGCGGTTGGCGCACACACACGTTTGACCCGCGTTGCGAAACTTCGATGCGAGTGCACCTTTCACAGCAGCATCAATGTCTGCGTCATCAAACACAATGAACGGCGCATTTCCGCCCAATTCCATTGAAACGCGTTTTACGCTTTCGGCGCTTTGGCGCATCAGAATTCGACCAACGTGGGTAGAGCCGGTAAAGGATATTTTTTGAATTTTTGGGCTGCTACAAAATAGCTCACCTACCATCACGGCATCGCTGCTGGTGACAATGGCTAACAGACCCTCGGGGAGTCCGGCTTGTCGTGCTAATTCAGCCACAGCATAGGCGCTTAATGGCGTTTGTGCGGCGGGCTTGCCAATAAAGCTGCATCCTGCCGCTAATGCTGGTGCTGCTTTTCGCGTGATCATTGCGATGGGGAAGTTCCAGGGCGTGATAGCAGCTGCGACACCGACCGGTTGGCGAATGGTCATAATGCGGCGGTCAGTCAATGGTGTTGGAATCGTTTCGCCATACGCACGCTTACCTTCTTCGGCAAACCATTGAACAAAAGACGCGCCATAGGCTACTTCACCGCGCGATTCAGCCAGCGGCTTACCTTGCTCAAGCGTCATAATACGCGCCAGGTCTTCTTGGTTATCCATGATGAGCTGATACCAGCGGGAGAGAATTTCAGCGCGCAGTTTCGCCGTGGTTTTCGCCCACGATTTCTGTGCAGTTTCGGCTTTTTCAATGACCTTTTCGATGGCTTCACGGTTGTGAGAAGGGACGTAGCCCAACACATCACCTGTCGCGGGGTTATGGACAGCTATCGCACTGTTCACGTTTTCGCACAGAGAAGAGAGTAGGGAGAGATTTTTTATCTGTTCCATCATTGGCTTCCATTGTTAAACCGAGGTTATAAATTCTAGCCTAACTGCGTCGCAGTATCGGTGCAATAACCAACGCGAGCCTAAAACTAAAACATACGAGGAAGGTGTAGATAATGTGAAGTGTGCAATATATCGAACGAATTGCATGTGAACGTGATGGTGCGATTGAGAACATCCGTGGCTGACGAGTATGGTGCGGGAGATCATCAAAACAAGGCCAGCGATGTCGCTGGCCTGATTAAATTGTTCACTTATGGTTTATTTGGCGACGTTGCCTGCCACATTCATGATGTCCCACGTTCTGGCAAACGGTGGTGCATAGGCAAAATCCATCATACCAAGCTGGCTGGTGGTGACGCCCATAGTGATAGCCACAGCCATTGCATCGATACGGTGTACCGCGCCTTTGTAACCAATCAACTGTGCGCCAAGAATGCGCTTGGTTTCCGCTTCGTAAATCAGCTTCATGTGCATATCCGACTGACCCGCACAATAATTGGTGTGGCATTTGTCTTTGATAGTGAGGGTCTTCACCATGAAGCCAGCATCCGTCGCTTCGCGCTCGGATAGTCCAGTACGGCCTGCTTCTAGCCCCAATACACGCACACAACTGGTGCCGAGTGAGCCTGGGAATTGCAATGGTTCGCCATCGATTTGCGCAATGTTGTCGCCCACCAAGCGGCCTAGCTTGTTTGCGCCAGTTGCGAGCGGGATGTATTGGTTACGTTGCGAAATCGAATTCCAGATAGCGGCGCAATCGCCTGCTGACCACACATCTGGCAAGGAGGTTTTTCCTTCACGATCAACCACGATGGCGCCGTTTGGCAGGGTTTCAATGCCTGTTTCTTGCAAGAATGCAGTGTTCGGTTTCACACCAGTACACACCACCACCAGATCCGTGGCGTATTCGCCTTTGTCTGTTATCACGCCAGATACTGCGGTATCACCTTTGATTGCCATCAGTGATTCTGACGTAAGAATTTCGACGCCCGCTTTTTCCAGCTCCGTTTGAATATGCACACTGATTTCTGCATCAAAGGCATCAGGGATTAAGCGCTCTGCGCGTTCAATCAAGCGAACCTGTTTACCTTGGTGGAGCATGGCTTCCGCCACTTCCAAACCGATAAAGCCAGAACCAATGATGGTGACGTGTTGGCAGTTAGCGTCTTGAATTGTTGCTTTTAGCGCTATGCCATCGTTCATCACGCGTAGCGTGTGTACGCCGTTTTTTTGTAGGCCTTCAACGGGAGGCAGCACTTCGCGAGCGCCAGTAGCTATCATTAATCTGTCGTAGTGCGTCACGAACACGTCGCCGTTATGCGAGATTTCGAGTTTTTTGACGTCAGCGTCGACCTTTGTGACGCGATGTCCCGTGTTCACCGTGATGCCACGCTCTGCGAACTGTGCTGGGGTGAATTCCGACATGTAACCGCTGTCACTAAATTCATCCGCCACGTAATAGGGCAGGCCACAAGCACCAAATGAGATGATTTCTGACGCTTCATAAACAATGATTTCAGCGCTTGGATTCACTCGACGAGCTTTGGCTGCAGCGCTCATTCCCGCGGCTTCACCGCCAATGATGATGATTTTCATGTTGCATTCCTCATGGGCATATTGCCCTGAAAACAGGAATTGGGAGCCAACGCTCCCAAAATATTATGTGACGACTAATGAGCCTATCGAGTTTATTACGCGGTAGCGTCTTCACCATCTAGGTTCAGTGGCTTGTCATCGTTGAATACCGCCATATCTGTTTGACCCATTAGTTTGCTGGTCACAGATCCTGCGGTGACAGAACCTGATACGTTAAGCGCGGTACGACCCATATCGATCAGCGGCTCGATAGAGATCAACAGACCTGCAAGCGCGACAGGGAAATCCAACGCGGAGAGAACAATCAATGCGGCAAACGTTGCGCCGCCACCAATGCCAGCGACACCGAACGAGCTAATGGTGATGATGGCAATCAGCGTGACGAGAAAGCCAATATCTAACGGGTTGATGCCCATGGTTGGCGCAATCATTACAGCAAGCATGGCGGGGTAGATACCCGCACAGCCATTTTGACCAATGGTTGAACCGAAAGAAGCGGCAAAGTTGGCGATACCATTTGGAATACCCAATGCTTTTTCTTGCGTTTGAACGTTCATCGGAATTGACGCTGCGCTGCTGCGTGATGTGAAAGCGAACGTCAGAAGAGGCATGATTTTCTTCAAGTGACGAATCGGGTTTAGGCCTAGCATCGCGATGATCGCTAAGTGAATCGCGAACATGGTAAACAGCGCACCGTATGAAGCCATAACAAAGCTTGCTAGGTTAACGATATCCGCGTAGTTAGAGCCTGAAATCACTTTGGTCATTAGCGCCAGAACACCGTAAGGCGTCAAACGCAGTACCAGTGTCACGATGCGCATAACGATAGCTTTTGCCACGCCAACGAAGCTCTCGAACGACGCAAAGACGTCTGGTTGCTTCTTCGCGATACCTGTTGCGGCTATGCCAATAAAGATAGAGAAGATAACGACTGCGATAGTGGACGTTTTACGCGAACCTGTCATATCTAGGAACGGGTTCGCAGGAAGGAATTCTAGGATCATGTTAGCGAAAGACAGGCTTTCTACGCGACCCAGATTGGTTTCTAGCGATTGACCGCGTGCGACTTCCGCCGCGCCAGCCGTTAGGCCTTCTGCAGTCAGACCAAACATCAACGACCAAGCAATACCCACAAGCGCGGCAATCATGGTGGTCACCACCAATACGCCAATGCTCATGCCACTAATCTTGCCGACAGACGAACCGCCTTTGAGCTTGAGGATGGCAGAAATGATCGACACCATCACGAGTGGGATGATGATCATTTGAAGCAGTTTCACGTAGCCTTTACCGACAATGTCGAAGTAGTCGATGCTAGTTTTAATAATGTCGGAGCCAGCACCGTAGTAAAGCTGTAATAAGCCACCAAATACGACACCTAAACCCAAACCAGCAAAAACACGTTTGGTAAAAGGTACATGCTTAGCTTGTAGTGTGTACAAAAAATAGATAAGTGCGGTGAATATCGTGAGGTTCAATATAACGCTTAAGGCCATTCTTAAATCCTTAATTTCAATAGCGGGCTAAATGTAAAATAAATTCGCCTTTTCTTCATATTCTTTATTCTCGAAAGAAGATGGAATACTCAGTGAGTGAATATCTTGCTGCTCTTCCGTCTATCCTCTGACGGTGTGCCAGTCTGAATAGCCCTTACGCTGGCTAAGGCCGCGATGATAGGGCAGTCATTCATGCATATAAAACAAAACTATATAACTAAAAGATATATGTTATAAAGTGAACAGGATTTGACTGTTTATAACTCAGATGTAATTTTATTATGAGCGATATTGTTATTGGGTTGTTTAAATAATTAATAATAAAAGTAACATTGTTGTTTGTCCGATTAATTAAATCCCCCTAACGGTTAACGTTGTTTTTTCTTTTAGTGATAATTTTGTTTCCTCATTATTTAAGAAAGAATATACGACGGTTTTCGATTGTTTTGCGTGACGACTATCGACAATTTTCCATCCGATATGTGCGTGCATTTATTTGCCTCTCTTCTTTCAATGATTATCGTTTGTTTTTTCACCGCTCTCACTTTCAGTCTCACATTAAATATCAATTAAATCATTTGGTTAATGCTTGTTGAGGGTTTTGGTTTTAACCCTATGTGTACGAAGAAAGATTACCGAATTGCGTGGTGTATCACTTACAAAATCCAATGTGATCAAGATCACCTAAACTTGCAATGTTGGGGGTGGGTTTTGAGCTAAATTGTTACTTACACCTTGCATAAAGTCGGGTGATCAGACGGCAGCTATCGATAGGCTGACGGCGAATCTATTGGTAAATAATAAAAATAATTTCGTGAGTGGCGGTGACAGTTAGAGGGTACATCTATGAAAAATTTGCGTTTATCGGCGTTAGCCGTTGTGCTAGTAAGTTCCATCACAGCATGCCAATCCACATCAGAACCTGCTCAGATAGCCAGTGAAACCAATGGGGTTTCACAACAAAGCCAAAATACGCTTCAAATCTACGAAAAAGCGAAATCGGATTACGCCCGTTGGCTAGCCAAAATGGAAGAGAGCAAGGAACTTCGGTTATACAGTAAGGATGCCGTTGAGGATTTGTTTGACGCGTGGGAAGACGCGGTTGATGTCTACGAAGATTTTGATTCAAACCCAGCCAAAGCGACAGAAAGCTACTCCGTATTTTCTTCGGGTACTTATGCGCAAACTTTTGATAAACGTATGGTTAAAGTCGCGACGCTCCATGCGGAGTTATTGACCTTAAAAGAAACCGCAGACAGTTTACTGGCGGAAGCCATCGCAGAAATGGCCTATCTTGACATGATTAACGCAGAGGCCGTGTTTGCGTCGCGTTACAGCCGAATTGCCAGAGATTATCGTGCGTTGTTTGAGTATGTGGCTGATAACGATCTCGATGATGCTCAAGTCAAACAAGTGCAGTTTTTAGATAAGGCGAAAGCGTTAGAAGTGGCCGTGGCACTACAAATCAATGTGGTCCCCTTGAATAATGAACTCGTTCTGCTGCGTAGAGAGGGCTTCAAATCTGTTGCGCCCATTAGCTATACCAAAGCCGGAGCGACGTTAGAGCAAGCTGAAGCCGTGGTAACGGCCGATCCGCGAGACATATCGGCAATTGAAAAAGCGGTGTTGGCGGTGAAGTTTGAGATTGGTCATCTCAAGCATATTGGCTTGGAAGTGAAGCGGTTTAGGAATATCGATGACGGAAAATTTGAACCGTTGATTTTGGATCTCGAAAATCAGCTTCATCGTATTGCTCAAGCGTTTGAAAAAATTGATCTTCGTGATAAGCCGATCAAACAACAAACTGATGCGCTGGCGAGTAAGGCAGAAGCGTTAGCGCAGACATTGAACAATACAGCTGACGTCGACCCTGAATTGAAGCAGTTGATGGCGAAGCTTGAGTCGGTCAATACAAATCTGTCTTTAGCGGAGCAAGACAAGGAAACCTTGTCTGCACAAGTCACCACCCTTGAAGCAAAGAAGGCGTCAGATGAAAGCTTGATTGATGACTTACGCATGGTGATCGACACTATCAAGCCTAAAGATGCTAACGCAGCCGCTGCGAATGATCCCGTTTCTGCGCCGAGCAACGGTACTGACACATCGCGTACAGAGAAACCTAAAGTGTGAGTGTCAGCTCGATGGTAGAAGTAAAACAAACAAGCAAACCTAAAAAGTAAAAGTAAAAGTAAAAGTAAAAGTAAAAGTAAAAGTATAAAGCACGAAGCAAAAAACAAGAAAGCGCCCATTGCGGCGCTTTCTCGCTTCTTAGGAGCAGGTCATGCGCGGAGGTTATGGTCAGATATTTAAACCATCGGCCTCAAGCAACAAGATAATAGTGATGATTCGCTTTCTTCGCCAAAACACCGTCGTTCATCATATCTTCAAACAAAGTATCCACATCGTCCGTTGGCAGTAAGAAGTGTCTACACACCGCTTTTTTCGAGCAAGTTATCACGCCGTTTTTAACGGCCAATTCTACTCGTTGTGCCAAGGTTAAGTCAGCGTCATCTTGCTGCTTATCATTATCACTGTCTGCGTTGACTACGCTGTCGATAGCTGGCTTGTGCTCTAGATAACCCAAAGGTTTACTGATGGTTTCTGGTGTAATGTCAATTTCAGCGTGGTGCTGATAAAAACGACGGAAACGTGTTTCTTCACCAATCACACCAACGAAAAATGCGGCGAACAAATCAAGCAAAATAGACAAGAACACCACTAAGCCAAACTGAGCGGTTTGCTGCGAAACTTGAAACGCATTCGCAAGGCTATCAATCAAACCAATTGCGGACCCTTGCGCGACAGGAGGCAGCGAATCACGCTCTTCCGCCAAGAGGATCTGTTCTTCACGCAGGGTGTTGTTTTGTGCCTGAATGCGGCTAACGCCCGTCGCGATACGCTCCATTTGTATGTACTTTTCTGCCGCCAAGTTATTCAAGTCAATTTGCTTTTCAATGGCGTCGATCTGGCGGTTATATGCGTCGACTTTGGCTTGCTCAATCGCGATAACGCTTTGCGCTTTGTTGGTAGCACTATTAATGCCACCAATACTGCCGCCGATCGAAATGGCGGCCAATACGAGGTAAAACACCAACGCGGTGAAAGACCCCATGTAGTTACGATGGGCACGACGTTCGCCAAATTCGTACCAAGCGTAGAATTTTCCAGCCTCAAAAATGATCGCCAACGTACCGAACAATGCTTTCATCATCGGGCTGTCATCAATCGAAAGGAAAAGCAGTAGTGAAAATACCGTTGAAGTGACCACGGCTGCGCCAGTAAAGCTGTAGACGCTGATCATGGCGAAAGGGCCTTTAGGGTAGCGATACCCGAGCATAGTTTTGTAGTGCATAGTTATCTTTCAAGTCACGGTATGAAGGGCGGGGAGGATACCGCATTGACGCTGCACCTTCCGCAACTGTGACCTAACTAACAGTTTGACTGCTTGTTTCACCACCAAATCGTTAGTGTTTTATACGATTTGTGGCGCGCAATGGTAGATGTGACACTGCGTCTGGGCTAGTAACCTTGCTCAGATTGGATCGCCCAAAGGTGTGCGGCAACTAAGGCACGCCAGGGCGAAAACGCGTTAAGCCATACCTGTGTTTCCTTTTCCGACGGTTTTTCTTCGCTGTTGAGCAAGCGTTGTAGGTTTCGGCGTACCGCCACATCGCCATGCAATGAACCATCCAGCCAGCCGAATCCCCGCAACAAGGTATAGCTGACTGTCCATGGCCCCACGCCTTTTATTGCCAGTAGTTCACGCGCGACAACCTCAGGATCTGCGGTCAACGACAAATCTAGTTCGTTGTTCTCTAGCATTTGGGCAACGCGCTGGATAGTGGTTGCTTTGCTGTTGGAAAATCCGCAACGGCGATAGGTGTCAATTTCCGTGTTAGCAAGTGTCGCCGCATCGGGTGAACACCAAATACCGCTGCTGTGTCCTCGTCCGGTTGCTTCAATAAGTCGTCGACGAATGGAAACGGCAGCTTCCACGCTGATTAACTGTCCGGTGATTGCCCATGTAATGGCTTCAAAGGGTGTTGTTGTTTGTGGAATTCGCAAACCACGATGGTGTTTCAGCAAACGCGAAATTTCAGGGTGGGTTTGATAGTGCGCTTCAAACGCGTCGATGTCTTGATTCAGGCCTAGCATGTGAGTAAGCAGAGCGGCTAGTCCGTCATGATCTAGTGAGGACGCGTAGCTATCCGCGTCTATTTGGAGGGTTGCAGTATCGTTGTTCAAAGAGAGGCTAAGACAACAAGGAATTCCATTAATCAGCATACCTTTCCGGATCAGGTTACCTTCCACTTTTTCTGCAAGCTCGGTTTTATCTCGCTTGTGAAATGCAAGAAAATCACTGTGTCTAAAGTTACTTGGTAGTGACGTTGTCACGCTTAGGGTGGTGGTCATGAGCTTAACTCCTAGAGCAGGGTGAAAACAGCCTAAACCGGGCAATGATACAAGGCGAGATAATTCAACCTAACGCACTATAACTGAATGTAATTTATTTGATCTCTACAAGCTCGATCACAGAAAGCGGCAAAGACGAGTTGCCAGGCACTGAGTCAGGATTGAGGGGCTTTCCCGTCATCGTTAGATCTATCAGTTTCATTGAGTTAACGTAATAATCACGGCTAACTTCTTATTATTGATGATAAAATAATTTTTTTGACTGTTATTATTTCCGAATTCTTAACAAGCATCTAGAGGTTGCTTGGGTATGTTACGACACGGAGGTTGACGATGAATTATTTCTTACTGGCATTAAAAAACTTTGCGGTATTTTCTGGTAGAGCAAGAAGGAAAGAGTACTGGATGTTTATCCTGTTCTATCTGATTTTCTCTATTGTTCTTACCATTGTTGATCAAATACTGGGGAGTGCGTTCCTCTCTTTAATATTCTCGTTGGCTTTGCTTATCCCAAGTATCAGTCTTACAGCCAGAAGGCTTCATGATACGGGTCGAAGTGGTTGGTGGCAGTTGATTGCATTGATTCCTTTAGTTGGCGCCATTGTCATGATTGTTTTTCTCGTGCAGGACAGCAAAGAGGACAATGAACACGGTGTAAACCCAAAAGGTAGTACTGAAGCAGGCATTACTGCTTATGAAGCAGGCATTACTGCTTAACAAGCCGATCTATTCCTGACAATTACAAACACTGTCGTTGCTTTTCATATGGCTTTGGCAGTGTTTTTTGTATCAAATGGATTTGTCTAACAGGTGTTTGTGATATGTGGAAAATATTACTGATTGGTTTGATGGCAGTGTATATCTCGGGTTGTGATTTTCCGACGGAATCCATGGATAAGAAGTTCGGTGAGCAAAATTTTAATTCTGCGATATCTTTGATTGAGTTGCATAAAGTGCGTAACGGTAGCTATCCACAACGTCTTGATGACCTGGAGTTTCTCGGAGATTGGGATGCTATTTGGCTTTCATCTGTTGATTACAAAAAAACAAAAACTGGGTATAACTTATTTGTTACTAAAGGCTGGATGTCAGAGCCTGAACTAGAATTATCGGTGAGGTTTAAGCAAGGCTTAGGCATCGAAGAATCAAACATTATCTGGGTCAACGATTAACTCCAACAGATCATGTGGGCTCATCTCTTCAATTATTTCATGCCAATATAACGCCTTTCTGGTCGGCCAACACTGCCGTAATTCACCTGAGCTTCCAGTTCTAAAGTGCTAACCATATATTCAAGATAACGACGGGCAGTAGTGCGGCTTGCGCCAATCAAGGTGCCAACTTCTTCGGCGTTGAGTGGTTCTTCAGAATCCGCAAATACTGCTCGAATTTTATCCAGCGTGATGACATCAATACCTTTGGGGAGTCGGAAGGAGTGGGTATGGGTTGTGCTATCTGTTGTCGGTGCAGATGTCATGCGCTGCGGCAGAAGGGTGTCGACATCCGTTTGTGCCAATGACTCCATGGCACGAAGCTTCTCTAAGTGCGCCGCGTATTGTGCTATCACTTCTTGCAGGCGCTCAAATACCAAAGGCTTGAGAATGTAGTAGAAAACGCCACTGCGCAGCGCGTCTCGCAATGTATCGACCTCTTTGGCGGCAGTGATCAAAATGACATCCGTGGCGCTGTTGTTCGCACGCAGCTTTCTCAGCAAATCTAGCCCAGTACCGTTAGGGAAATGGTTATCGAGCAGCAGTAATTCGGGTTTAAAAACGTCCACAAGGTCTGCCGCATCTTCCAATGTGTGGGCGATGCCAACCAGTTCTACACCGTCTATGCGGTCTAAAAAGCGTTTTTGTATTTCTGCAATCTGAATATCGTCTTCAGCGATAACGACGCGGATGTTTTGGGCCATAGGTACAACTCATTCCTTGTTGGTCTTTCTTATTCCTGTGTACTTAAGTCTAGCTGGCGTTGGGTGTTACATACTCAAACGAATCCTGGATCTTGATGTTACTCGGGTCTTGCTTTGGGAATGTACACCGTGAATCGACTGCCGACAGTATCTGCGGGCTCAAGCAATATCGTGCCACCCAATTTCTGTAACAGTTTTTCGACGAGATGAAGCCCAAAGCCGTGGCCCTCACCTTCTTTGCTGGTGACGCCCTTACGGAAAATGTTCTCTTGGTCTTTTTCCGCAATGCCAGCGCCTTCGTCTTCAATTTCAAAAATCAGGTCGTTACCTAAGTCAGTCATTGATAGTCGGACGTCGAATTTACGGTTTCTGAGTGTGGCTTCAAGGGCATTGTCTATTAGATTACCAATGATACTCACCAATTCTTCACGCGGTATGTGATCGGGGATCTCCTTCATACTGCTTTCTGCGTCAATATCGAGGTTCAAACCCAGTTCCTTGGCGCGATTGTATTTGCCCAGCATACAGCCTGCGAGGATAGGGTCGGGTACGGCCTCCACCAACAATTGAATGAGGGCTTGATGGCTTTGACTTTCTTGTCCGATCAGCGCTAACGCTTCATCTGTGGCGCCAAGTTGAATGAGTCCGGCAATGGTGTGGAGCTTGTTGGAATACTCGTGAGATTGGCTGCGTAGCGTATCGGCATATTGCTCGAGTTGGCTGAGCTTTTTACTGATAGCATCTAGTTCATCTTTACGACGGAAGCTCGATACCACTCCCGTAATTTGCCCGTTTTGTAACAACGGTAGCCGGTTCACAATCAAGTTTCTGTCTTGTAGCCACACGTCTTTATCTATTTGCGGTTCGCCGGTTCGTAACACGTCCATCAAGCGGCTGTCTGGTAATACTTCTTCGATTGGACGTCCTGTCAGTTTGGTGTTGGCGTCCAGCCCGAGTGTATCAACAGCGGCACGGTTGAAGGTGGTAATGTTTCCTTGTCCATTCACGGCAATAATGCCTTCGCGAATTGATTCCAGCGTCGCGTTTTGCTCTTGGAAAAGGCGCCCAATCTGCTCAGGTTCTAATCCGAATATGGCTTTTTTGAAATGAGAGGCGAACCAAAGCCCGGTGAGCACGCTGAGCCCAAAACTGAGCAAAATGACAAGGTATAACGTGTCGCGATAGCGGTTGATCGTATCTTCCACTGACGAGAGCATAAAGCCGACGGAGATAATGCCTACCACGTTTTCGTTGCTGCTATCAAAGATCGGCGCTTTCCCGCGCACCGAAGCCCCAAGGCTGCCTGTGGCTTTTTGAATATAGGGCTTACCGTACACCAGAGCGGGTTCGTTGTAATCGCCTTCATCATCGTACATCGGTTTGCCGACACGCTTCCATGAGGGGTGCGCGAGGCGAATGCCGTTTCTGTCACCAATGACCACAAACCTCGCATCGTTCACTGATGCCAAATCGATAGATATCGGTTGCAACCATTCACTATCACGACTTTCTACGGCTTCAACCACATCGGGCATGGAGGCAATGGTTTTTGCCACGTGCAGCGCGCGTAGGCCAATTTGTTCATCGAGCGATTGGCTTAAATAGACAAGGGCAAAAAAGCCAATAAAGCCCGTTTGTAGAATGGCCATCATGCCGAGAATGAGCATCATGCGGGTTTTGAGTTTTAGCGAACGTAGTGAAAGCATCGGCTTGAAGGTGTCCTTAGTACAACGATGGTGCGTCGCTTTAGCGTGTTGTTTTTAGCTTGGCGCGAATCGCTATTATCTATCCTATTGAAATAGTGATTCTTTGTGGTCTGTCACGCAAGTGAACAATATGAACAAAATGTTTTTAATAGTTTAAAAAAACATTAAATCCACAAGGTTTCCAATATCGGCTCCAGCCAATACGTTGAAGGGGTAGGACAACAATAATTATCTCGTCCAAAGGACGGAACGACACGAGGAAATACCTATGATTTCACAAATGTTCGGTAAAAAGCGCTCCTTCATCGCAGCCCTTGCGCTGACATCTGCACTGAGTGCGGGTATGGCCAATGCGGCAGTTGAAGAGATTCACTTTCTGATCCCAGGTGGAGCAGGCGGTGGTTGGGATGGTACAGCGCGTGGTACTGGCGAAGCTTTGTCAAAATCGGGTTTGGTTGAAACCGTTTCATTCGAAAACATGTCAGGTGGCGGCGGTGGTAAAGCCATTGCGCATCTTATCGAAGTTGACGGCCAAGCCGACAACACACTGATGGTGAACTCGACCCCTATTGTTATCCGCTCTTTGTCGAAAGTGTTCCCTCAGTCTTTCCGCGATCTTAAGCCGATTGCTGCAACAGTGGGTGACTATGCAGCATTTGTCGTGCCCACCAGCTCAAAGTATCAAACATTCCAACAGTTAATGGATGACTACAAAGCTAACCCTCGTTCAGTGGCGGTTGCTGGCGGCTCAGCGCGCGGCAGTATGGACCACTTAGTCGCAGCCATGGCATTTAAAGCCGCTGGCGGTGATCCGAAACGTGTGAAATATGTGGCTTACGATGCAGGTGGCAAAGCGATGGCGGGCATCTTGTCCGGTGAAGCTCACGTGCTGTCCACCGGTTTCAGTGAAGCACTGGCGCTCAAAAACGCAGGTGAAGTTCGCATTCTGGCAATGACAGGCGATGAGCGTTCTGCCGCGGCAGCAGATGTACCAACGTTGAAAGAGCTGGGTTATGACGCGAGCTTTATTAACTGGCGTGGATTCTTTGGTTCGCCAGGTTTGTCTGATGCAAAAGCAGACGAGTACGCAGCGGTACTGGAAAAAATGTACAGCACCGATGAATGGACAGTGGTTCGTGACCGCAATGGTTGGACTGAAGTGTTCAAGCCTCGTGCAGAGTTCACGACTTTCCTAGAAGGCCAAGAGCAACAAGTTGGCGACCTAATGCGTGAGCTGGGCTTCCTTCAATAATATGAATATTAACGGGTCGAGAATATCGACCCGTACTTAGACGTTTAAGACGGGCTCGCCCGTCTGTTGTTACATCCAAGGAGTTTTTCATGGTTGTCACTAAAGACCATATCGGTGGTCTCATTTTTCTCAGTCTTTCAGTGGCCTATGGTTATTACGCTCGCCACATCCCAATGTTGCCGGGCGATGAATACGAACCGTTTAACGCACAAACGCTGCCTATTGTTCTTTCTTATATGGGCGGCCTGCTAGGTGTGCTTATGCTAGGCACGGCACGTCGTGATACGGCAAGTAAGCTGTCTTTTGCAGGCCTCGATTTCCTGCTTGTATCTAAATTGCTTCTGCTCATCGTTGCGTTTGCATTCGCACTGGAATGGATTGGTTTCGCACTTTCTACCGTTTTCTTTTTGGTGGTCGGTTACTGGATCTTAGGTGAACGACGACCTAAAACACTCTTCATTGCTTCCGTGCCGTTTGCCGTTGGCATCTGGTTTATTCTCGCCAAGCTGCTGGATATCTATCTCGCGCCGGGTCGCTTGTTCATGATGATCTTTGGGGGCCAATAATTATGTGGGACGGAATCACAACAGGGTTAAGCACCGCGATCATGCCCTTCAACATCATGATGGTGGTGGTGGGCTGTTTTGCCGGTACGTTCATTGGCATGCTGCCGGGCTTAGGCCCAATCTCAGCGGTGGCGCTGATGATCCCTATTACTTATAGCTTGGACCCAGCGTCTGGCATCATTTTGATGGCTGGTGTGTACTACGGTGCGGTTTTTGGCGGTTCGACATCGTCGATTCTGATCAATGCACCGGGTTGTTCAAGCACCGTTGTTACCGCATTTGATGGCTACCCAATGGCGCAAAAACGCCAAGCGGGTAAAGCATTGGCGCTGGCAGCGTACTCTTCATTCACTGGCGGTACGATCGGCGCCATCATTCTGCTGTTTGCAGCGCCTGCGTTAGCAACGGTGTCACTCAGTTTCCAGTCTGCCGATTACTTCGCGTTGATGGTACTGGGTTTGACCGCTGTGTCAGCCTTTGCTGGAAAAGGGCAGGTACTGAAAGCGATGGCCATGACCGTGTTCGGTTTGATGATTGCGACCGTAGGTACGGATGTTATCTCTGGTGCGCCGCGTTTTACGTTTGGCAACCTCGATTTGGTTGACGGTGTGAGCTTCCTCTTGCTGGCCATGGCGACATTTGCACTTGCAGAAGTGGTGATGACGGTACTTAAAGGTCAACACAAAGAAGAAGAGCCAGACATGGACATGGCGTCGCTGGGTAGCATGAAACTCAGCAAGGAAGAAATTAAAGAAGTCGCACCAACTGTCGCGCGCTCTTCTATCTTCGGCTTTATTGTCGGTGTGTTACCGGGCGCGGGGGCGACCATTGCGTCATTTCTTGCCTATGGCCTTGAACGTAACCTTGCACCAAAGCGTTTGAAAGAGCAGTTTGGTAAAGGGGCATTGCGCGGATTAGCAGCGCCGGAGTCGGCCAACAATGCCGCTTCTACAGGGTCTTTTGTGCCATTGCTCACGCTGGGTATTCCGGGTTCAGGTACAACAGCCATCATGCTGGGTGCGTTGATCGCCTATGGCATACAGCCAGGGCCACGTCTTTTCATTGATAATCCAGACGTGTTTTGGTCGGTGATCATTTCGATGTATTTCGGTAACTTGGTTTTGTTGATATTGAACTTGCCGTTGATTCCGTATATTTCGCGTTTGCTTGTTATTCCGCGTCCTATCTTGATACCTCTGATTTTGTTTTTCTCAATCACAGGCGTGTATCTGGTGAGTTTTAACACCTTTGATATCAATATGATGGTACTGATTACTGTTGTCGCGATATTCCTCAGGCTGTTGGATTTCCCCATGGCACCCATGCTGCTCGGTTTCATTCTGGGCGGGATCATGGAAAACAACCTCAGTCGGTCAATGACCATTTCTGATGGTAGCCTGAGCTTCCTGTGGGAACGTCCAATGACATTGAGCATTATCAGTATTTCAATCTTTGTGCTGATATTGCCATTGATTCGAGTGGTGCTTGAAAAAATGGGCTTCGGCGCAAAGGCTTCGGAAACTAAGGTTCAAGTCGATCGTAACGATGGTTAATTTCGGAGAGTAGGCGATACGTTTCTCTACAATGCCATCTCTTAGATGGCATTTTTATTTGATCGATTATGTACAGTGTTTTATTGTTATGGGTGTTGCGTGACAAAGAAGAAGCGGTCATTGTCTAAGCATCGTGGATGTGTGACAATTTTTGACATTGCCGTGTGATTTGACCTGATTGCACTAAGCCGAAAGAACACACTCAGGGCAGCAAGGTTGCTGTTGACGAAACATGAAAGAGGATATCTAGATGAAGCGAATCCAGTGGTTTGTCTTATCAGCACTTTTGAGCCTTCCTTTGGCCGTAAATGCCGAAGAAAGTAGTTGGGACAAAGCGAAAGAATCTGCCGCAGAAGCGTGGGATTCTGCAAAAGAAGCCGGCGGAAGCGCATGGGATGCCACCAAAGAAAAAAGTGGTGAGTTACTTGATAAAGCCGAAGAAGGCAGCAGCAGTCTTTGGGACAGTACCAAAGAAAAAAGTGCAGATGTTTGGGATAAAACCAAAGAAAAAAGCGGTGAACTTGCAGAAGAAGCCAAGAAAAAAGCGGATGAAGTTCTCACCCCTGAAGACAAAGAGCCCGCTCCAATCCCAGCCCCCGCACCAGTGAAACCGCTCGACCCTGACAATGCACCAGATCTTAACCAGTCCGCGTAACGTCCTCTGAATCTAACAGCCTCGCATTCAACGTGATCTGTCTGCTCTTACACATTCCCTGACAGATCGCGTTAGCATTCTCATCGTTTCTTGTCTTGTGATTGAATTCAAAGTTGCAATAAAACATAGCGTTATATTGGATGATAGAATTGAGAAATTGTTCTCATGACGTGATGGTGTGGTTGTTTTCGATGAATGTAGAGAATCTTATGGAAGAAAGAAGTAAAGCATATCTATTGAAATATCTCAGCGCGCTACCATCCGGAGTGGCAGATAAATACGCGTCATTTAGTGCAGACTATTTCTGTGCTGATGAGTACAACGCGAATGTTTGTGCTGACTTGATTTTGCGGGGAGAAAAGCAAGCCTCCTGCGGAATGGAATATTGGCATAGCAACAAAGGTGAACCGATGCCAGAAGTTGGTCACCTTCAAGTAGTGACGCGATGGGATGGCACACCAATATGCATTGTAGAGATTACCTCGGTCTCTACGTGTAAATACTCTGACGTGACGGCTGAGTTCGCTGCCGCAGAGGGAGAGGGCGACAAAACGTTAGCATGGTGGCGTGAAGCTCACTGGCAGTTTTTCTCGCTTGAGTGCCAAGAGTTGGACATTAAACCCAGCGAAGACATGATGTTGGTATTGGAGCGATTTAAGGTTGTTTACGCCTAAAAATTCATCAGATTTTCCGCATTCATAGGTATGGAGACATTATGATTAAGCGTGTTGGTAACACTGTGATTCAAGACGTTCACCGAGCAACGTGTCATTGCGGTGGCGTAGAGTTGGCGCTTTCTCTTCCTAACGGCATTGATAAGCCGCGACGTTGTGATTGTTCAATATGCCGACGCAAAGGGGCGATTGTTGCATCGGTTAAACTTGATGGTATTCGTATCGTGAAAGGTGAAGCCTTGCTCAAGCTTTATCAATTCAACACCCAAACCGCAAAGCACTACTTCTGCTCAGAATGCGGGATTTATACGCACCACCAGCGTCGTTCTGATCCAACTGAATATGGTTTCAATGTGGGATGCCTTGAAGGGGTTAATCCATTTGATTTGGGCGACGTAGTGACGAATGACGGTGTAAATCACCCGGCGGACAAACCAGGCTAAATATTTTTCAGATCAAAAAGGGTGCGAATACATCGCACCCTTTTTGCTCACTCACTTCTCATTCACCTTTCAATCATGTATTACTCGCGCTTCGTTCGTTCGATCGTATTATACGTCTTTGGCTGGCGGGAGGCTCTGACCTGATTGCATATGAAGATGTACATCTTGTTGTGGAAAAGGAATGGAAATACCTTCTTTATCAAATCGCACTTTTACTTCTCGGGTTATATCCCAGTAAACGTCCCAGTAATCATCGGTTTTGACCCAAGGGCGAACGATGAAATCGACCGATGAGCTATTCAAAACATGAAGCTTGATCATAGGCTCTGGTGCACGAAGCACAGAAGGGTGGTTGTTCACAATGTCGTTTAGCACTTCTTCAACGTGTGGAATACTGTCGCTATAACTCACACCAAATACCATGTCTACCCGACGCACCCGTTCATGCGTCACGTTCTTAATCACATCGCCCCAAATTTTACTATTCGGCACAATGATAATTTGGTTATCAAATGTTTTGATCGTGGTATTCACTAAACTCATGTGGCTGACCTTGCCTTCCACACCGCCAGCAGCGACAAAGTCACCCACATCGAACGGGCGGTAAATAAGTAGCATCATGCCCGCCGCGAAGTTGGATAAGGTGTCTTGCAATGCGAAACCAACAATCACACCCGCAATACCGAAACCAGTGAGTATGGGTGTTAAGTTCAGGCCGATTTGAGACAGAGCGATCAGGATACCAATAAACCAAACCGCTTTACCGGACATGGAAATGAAAAATTCCTGCATGAGCTGCGAGAATTTGAGGTTCTTTGAAACGACGGCGCGCTTAACGACTTTTCGGGTGAGTTTCGCTATCTGCCGCGCAATCAATAAGATGATCAAAAATACGATGAGTTGGAAGATGTGCTGCGGTGCATTTTCTACAAACCAGTCCCATAACTTGCTCGACCACGTTTTGACTATGGACAGCAGCACGTCGCTGCTGAGCAGGTCTTGGGTCACGTTACCCGTCACTTCAAAAAATAGGCGTTTGTATTCTGCAGTGGGTATCCCAACATTGTCCGCCAACTCAATCATGACTTTTAGGCTGCTGGTGGTGATGTCCATTCTTCGCTGGGACATGAGCTTAGAAAGTTGAATGCTGGCTTTCTCAGCTTCAGGCGCCACTTTAAGTTGAGCGTCGTCTGCACTCAGTTGCTGTCTGAGGTATTCGACATTCGCGGCGAGTTGTTCGGCTCTTTGTGTAATGACCTTGGTGAGGTTTTGCTCTTCTTGGGGCTTGAGGGCATCGAGCTTCTTGAGCCATTGAATATTCTGTGATGTTTCTTCGTACATGCTGTCGAGGTATTTACGAGATTCCTCATACTCTGCAAGTAAGGCAAACTTGTCTTCATTTTTGGCGTTATTAAGCTTTTCAGATAACTCAGCAGCACGTTGTGTCAGGTATTTAACCCCATCGTTGGCGTAGGTCTGCTGCTGTCTGATTTGTTCAATAAGAAAAGGCGTATCGATTGACCCACTTTTGACGCCATTGGCGATCAAGTCTCTCAACTGCTCGTTTTTTTGAAACATCTGTAGTTGCAGCGCGAGCTTATCATCACCGCTCACTTGTTTTTGTAGGGTAACCAGCGTGGTGAGTTCTTTATGCAGGGTGTTGATTTGGTCTTGGGCGTTTGCAGCGCGGGTTTCGCTCGCAGTTGCTGGTGCTTCAGTGCTTGCTAAGGCAGGTTGAGTGAATGCAAAAAGAATCACGAACAGCGTTGCAGCAACAGAAAGGGGGACGCGTAAGTTCATTGAAACGGCTCCATCGATTCAAGGCGATTAGGTGAGAAGTATGGCATTTTGTATGCCGACTGGCATTGAATCTCCCTCTCATATTTGATTAGTTTGGATATTTGGAGCGTGATCTTGATTTGATAACGTCGCAAGGGCGCTGGGATCAAAAATCAAAGCGTCTAATCGAGAGCCATCTTCATTTTTTGTTCGCAATAGCCTGATAGCCTTATGAAACATGATTGTTATATCAGCCATGTTTCATCACCATGCACAGTTCGCGGTCGTGCTTTTTCAAAACCAATGGAAGGCAGTAAGATGCGACGAATTATTTTTAACCAAAAAGGTGGCGTGGGTAAATCAAGTATTACGGTCAATTTAGCAGCCCTCAGTGCTGCAAGTGGTAAGAAAACCCTGCTGATTGATTTAGATATTCAGGGAAACAGCAGTCACTATTTGGGCATTGATATCAACGGCAAAAATGACAGAAGCGTGGCTGATCTGTTTGATCAAACCGTTTCATGGTTTTCGGTTTCAACGCCTATCAAACAATTCCCTCAACCTACAGCGTATGAAAACCTCGATATTATTCCGTCTAGTCCACGCCTTGCGGCACTTGAGCCTGAGCTTGAACGTCGCTATAAAATATACAAACTGCGCGAAGCCTTGGACGAACTAGAAAGCGAATACGAACGCATTTACATTGATACACCGCCGAATCTCAACTTCTATAGCAAAGCGGGCTTGATTGCCGCCCACAACTTGCTGATCCCTTTTGATTGCGACACCTTTTCACATCAGGCATTACTGACCTTGATGGATAACCTCGCAGAGCTTCGTAACGATCACAATCGTAAACTGGCGCTTGAAGGGGTCGTGGTCAATATGTTCAACGCACAGGCTAAGTTTCCGGCTTTAATCATCGAGAACGTGCGTGAACTGGGTTTGCCATTACTTGAACCGTTTATTCCGCAATCGGTGAAAATGAAAGAATCCCATTATCATCAAAAACCGCTGGTTCATTTTGCACCTCAGCATAAGTTGTCAAAAAGTTTCGCGGAGTTATACGCCAAGCTAGAAGCGCCCATTGAAGAAACGACAACTGAAGAAACGGCCATTTGAGTCATAACCCGTAGAAGTATGTTATCTGTTTTACGAAGTGGATAAGCAAACGGGTATCTCAAGTGATGGATTGACGTAACCTTTGACAAAGTTACATTATGGCGTAACATTTGATTATGTTACTTAATGGTGTAACTCGAGGGTGAGATGAAAAAGCACTATGCAGGGGTGATCACTGGAGACATTGTGGGCTCGACAGACATGAGCGAGTCCACCCGTCAGGCTTGTTTGGCCGCCTTAAAACGCTGCTTTGAAGATTTTGGCGAGCGCGATGTTAGCGGCGAAACGGTTGGCGAGATATATCGTGGCGATGCATTCCAGCTCTACACCAATACCCCAGAACGCGTGTTCGACATGGCGATGACCATTCGCATTGCGCTCAAAAGCATTGATGGTTCTGCTGACGCGAGGTTGTCACTGTCTGTGGCGCCAGCAACGCAAAGAGAACTTCCGGTCAGAATGGCCAATAATTCCGATGCGTTTATATTGTCAGGCCGACGCTTGGATACCATGAAAAGCCAACGCTTGGCATTCACGGCGGATGAGATTGATTTTGCCAGTGACGTGAACTTGGTGGTTTCCCTTCTTGACGATCACATCACGCAACTGACCACTAAGATGGCAGTAGCATTGTCTGTTTGGATGAAAAATCCAACAGCCCAGCACACGGTTCTTGCACAAAAGCTCGGTATAACTCGAAGCGCATTCACAAGAATCATAAACCGAGCCCACTACGCGCGTATTGAAGAAACCAGTAAGTGGTATGCTGATAGACTTTCACGTTATCAGTGTGCTACGGAGGGGTAGGTATGGTATTAACACTGCTACTGGTGTTAGTTGTTGTTCACGTATGTGTTGAGTTCTATCTCTTTCCCGTCATCGCTCGGCGTGCGCGCCACGTTTACCTTTCCGTGCTCATTGAAAGCGTCCTTTCGCTTGTCGTCTTGTACCTACTTAACATTCCCTTGCTTTGGTCTTTATTGGGTGCGCTGTTCATTGGGCTATCTAGTGTCGCCATTTCAGTTTGGTTCCGCGCGAGCCCAACCGGACTTCGCTATTTGGTGGTTAAACAGCTGTTACATCTTCTTGTTCTGCTTATTGTTGTGCTGTTTGTTGTCGAATCTGAAGAAAGGGTGGCGGCAAAAATCGTGCTTGATCAAACCGATTGGTGGATGTTGTTTTGCTGGGGAACGGCGTATTTATTGGCAATGAAACCATCCTCCGCGGCGATTGCGTTGCTCTTGCAAAACTGGACCGAGGAAGTAACAAGCACGGAGTCGAGTGGAACCAATAAGCCACTTAAAGATGCGGGTGCGTACATTGGCTATTTTGAGCGCATTCTTATCGTGACCTTTGTTTTATGGGGGCAGTTACCAGGTGTGGCATTGGTGTTAGCAGCAAAATCGGTATTTCGTTTTGGCGATCTAAAAGATCACGGAAGCCGAATGTTTACCGAATATGTCATGTTGGGAACATTCGCCAGTGCACTGTTTGGTATAGGTTGTGGGTTACTCGGCGGGTACTTAAGCAAGTTCTAACGACATGACGAATTGAATGCAGATTGCGTTATTGTTTTCTTTCTCTTTCTGCTCTTCAGAAGTAATACGTTAGCGTGATTTCGCCGTAGCTGTCAGGTTCTAGCCCATAAAAAAAATCGTTGGCTGACATGGCGGATAGATCAAAAAACGACGCTGCTAGGTCAATGTTTTGAGTGAGGCGGCGGGTCAACGTGATTTCGATAATATTGCTGCCATGATCGAGGTCGTGAAGAACGGAAAGGCTGATTTCAGTGGAATCAACGTCATTCAGCGAGGTGTGCACTGCCAGCAATACATCATGTTGGTAGAGTGAAAGCAGATCTTCGCCCAATGTGTTATCACTGTACTCTGCGACCCACCTGAGATCTGCACCGCTATCAAAGACACTAAACACGCTATATTCGCCAGCGATGACATACTGAGTGGTTTCATCAAAGTCGCCGCGAAGAGTAGGGGCATCAGACACATTCAGCACTTCAAATTTAGTCAGCAAATTGCCCATGACCCGCTGCACTTCCATTCCGATTTGTGTTCCTACCGTATAAATGGGTGCAAATTCCCCGGCCTCCACCACAAACGCGGGCTCTCGGTTAATCCCATGGAAGCCCAATAACGCGATATCCATGTCGTTAAAAGAATACGCGTACCGTGCAGCGAATCCTGGGTAATAGGCGTGTTGACTATCGCGCCATTGAACGTTCTCGCCATCAATATCAAAACCAGCAGAAAGGCGTTCAGAATACTCACGAAAACGTCGTTTGGGCGTATAAGGCAGATAGTAAAATGTTGCTAATCCTTCGCCGACATAGCCGGAAATGTTCACCATTGATTGGCCGAGTGATTGGTCTCCGCTAAAGTCGGTGCCGAGATCTTTTTGATTGAGTATGTTAAGGATCTGCGCGCCTTCACTTGCCCCCCAAAAGACAATGTCATATCCCGCGGTAATTTCTACTTGGTCAACGTATGTATTGAAACGGCTTTTGAAAGGGTCAATAAATACGCTTTGATTGTCATGGTTTCGTGCGCGTAACGCCGGCTCTAGTATCAGCGTTGTGTCTTGCAATACATCGAAATCAAAGCGAGGAACAACGTCAATGCCGGTTTGGTTGGAAGGTAAACCATCACGGGACTCCCAAAAATGCCGATAACCCAACAAGATCTCTCCTGTTGGTGACTGCGCCCAACTCACACTGATGTTTAACGCCGAAATAAGGATGAAACAGAACGAGATAAGGTGGCTGACTCGCGCTAATTGTTGCTTCTCAATATTGAGCGATTGCGTGAAAACCATCCTAGCCCACCTGACATATCTATAATTCCTGATATATTGAATAATAAGCTGTATGACATCAAAAGTGAAACCCACAGGAGGAGAAATGTATGTCCAGTATTGTCTCAGGGCTGATTAATTTTGGTTATAACCGCACCTTTTTAGAGCCAGTTTGGACCGTCTTTCTACTTGTACTTCTTTCGATTGCTGTGATTGATCCACAGCAGTTGTCGGCCTCGCTGCTGTTTATGGGCGACACGTTTGTGTTGATTGTTCCCTTCATTTTGGCTTCATCATTGATATATGCCTATGTAACGGCAACACAAGCAGACAGCCTGATCGCAGATGCGCTTCAGGGACGACCAAGCGTCGTGATCCTCACCGCGGCGATGTTTGGTGCATTGTCGCCGTTCTGTTCTTGTGGTGTCATTCCTCTGATTGCAGCAATGCTTGCGATGGGTGTGCCACTCGCGCCAGTAATGGCCTTTTGGATTGCCAGCCCCATTATTGATCCCGTTATGTATCTTTTGACTGCTGGGATTGTCAGTTGGGAATTCGCGACGATGAAGGCGTTGGGCGCAATCGTATTGGGATTGGTTGCAGGCTGGTCCGTGTATCTGGCGCAAAAGGCAGGCTATCTCGTTAATCCTTTAAAACCTTCCGTGACGGGGGATACGACAACCCTAAGCCACGTGGATAAACCTGTTTGGCGATTCTGGGAAGAAGCGCCGCGTAAAGCGGTATTTATTGAAAAGACCACCAATATCATGACGCTTCTATTGAAATGGCTAGCACTGGCCTTTTTGCTCGAAAGTTTGCTGGTGGTCTATGTGCCTACAGAGTGGGTGACGTCTTCATTTGGTGGAGATACACAAACGCCTATCTTATGGGCGGCGATCATCGGGGTTCCCGCTTACATCAATGGGTATGTCGCTGTCCCGCTTATCGCAGAGCTGATTAACAAAGGCATGCAACCGGGAGCTGGCATGGCGTTCTTGATAGCGGGTGGCATAACATCCATTCCAGCCATGATTGCCGTCGTCGCCGTGGCGCGTATTCAAGTGGTGATATTTTATGTTAGCTTCGCACTTATTGGCTCGTTTGCTTGGGGGCTCATTTACCAATTATGGGTTTAGGTAGCGCTTAAGCAATGAATATTGACTTGGCCACGTTTCTGGCATCATTTGTGGTTCCCACACTGACGACATTGGTTTTCTTTGTGCTTTCAGCGGCACTGAGCCTGCTGTTCGCCGTGATATATGTTCTGTGTGGGAGAAGCCATTCTCTCTTACTTCGTATGACGTCCAACGTTTTGATTGAGGTATCCCGCGGTGTCCCGACGGTGGTATTCGTCCTTTTGATGGGGAACGTAGGGCTGTCCCCCTATTTTTCTGGACTGGATATTGAAGGGGTGATCCCTGGGGTTGCATGGGGATTTAGTGTGGCTGCGACCTTTATTATTGTGGGTCTTGCTTTTTCAAGCTCAGGGCATTTAGCAAAAATCATCGAAGCCGCGATTTCAACCATTAAGCAAGATACCCTCGAGTATATGGCGACGCTTCAACTCGGCACATGGGTGAAAATAAAACTGGTTTTTCTTGAGTGCGCGCCAGCACTTGTACCCACGGTGTCGGCTAGACTCGTCCATCATCTGCACAACACAGCGTTTATTTCGATGTTTCCCATTACCGGTATTTTTGCAGCGATGAGAACGGGCGTGGTAGAAACGGCGCTGGTGATCCCCTACTTAGTGTTTGCGACGATACTTTTTGTACTGCTTGGTTCCGGCGTACACATCACAGGGAATTTGCTCGCTAAGCGGCTACGGCGTCGATCTGACGTCGATCCCACCCTCAGTTTGACTGGTTAAAACCTTTTTGCAGGCTGGTGACCAATTCACTCACCATATCGCTTTCTCCGCCACAGCAATGTTCGAGTAAAAAGGTGAGAAGTACACCGATCGTCTCCATATTGACGAAATAGCGGATCATTCGGCCTTCACGTTTTCGGCGAACCAACTTGGCATTGTGCAGAATAGAAAGGTTGGTGGACATGGTATTTTGTCGAATGTTCAGACTATCAGCCACCTCTCCCGATGATAGGCCTTTTTCCCCAGCTTTAATTAACAGCCTGAATACATCCAGTCTTGTCTCTTGAGCCAATGCGGCGAATATTTTTGCGGATTCTTCAGAATTCATAGTTATAGATATTGCTGTAAAAAATAAACAGACCGTGAGCAGGCGTCACAAGTTACATCCACTTTCACGAAAGCTGTAAACCTTAGCTTTATCAACACATCGGACGTGTGGCTAAGTGAATACTAGCATGCTCATGCTAAAAACACACAGTTTCACAAACCATTGAACCAACGGGGCATTCTCATTGTTCTTATAATTGATATCAATATATCTGTATATCTAGATATAATGAATATACAAGTATCTAAACATGGTACTTAATGAACTAAACAGTGAGTAGGGGCTTCGGTGTATGGAAGGTGGCTTTGACATAGCTCAGAAGATGTTATTTGGTCTGCCTCATGCGCAACCTGGCGGCCTCGTTCTGACATGGTGTCTATTTATTACCACGATAAGCATGTCTGTTCCGCTGTCATATTTGCTGGTTTGTGCTTGCAATAAGCGTCATCGATTCGTGGTTACGTCCGATACAAGTTTTGCCTTGCTGAGAGCCATACCGCCGCTGGTGATTATCTTTACCATCGACTTCTTCTTGCCACTAGAGACGTTCGTGAAGGGCATTCTAGCGTTAACACTCTATTCCATGTCACACCTTGTGCCGATTTTTTCTAAGTACATTCATATGTACCCCGAAAATTTAGAGCGGGTCGAAAACGTGCTCAAACTGGGGCTGCTCGCACGGTATGCACGTCTGAGAGCTCACTGGGTTTTTAAAAAGAGCTTTCCTGCAATTCATACGCATTTTGTCTCACTTTTCAAAGACACAAGTATTGTCATTTTGATCGGGTTGCTTGAGCTGAGCGCGCTGACCAACCTGCTTGCGAGTCGTGCTTATCAATTGTCAGATTGGATGACCATCTTTGGCATTTGCTCTGCGCTTTATTTCATCAACGTGCAGTTTTTAAACCTTATCGGCGAAAGACTGCGCCTCACGGTTTTTCGGACATCACACCGAATGACTCGAAGCATCAACTAAGGAGAGTTTATGTTCCCCAGAATTGTTTTCGCTATCTGCACATTGCTAACCCTTGTTTTTACTCCTGTTCACGCTGAGGAAACTGGCTCAGTTATCGATAAAGTAAAAGAGCGAGGCGAGGTCGTTGTAGGTATCCGCCAGGATAATCCTCCACACTCTTTCATCAACGAAAAAGGCGATTGGGTGGGGTTTGACGTCGATATTGCAAATGCCGTAGCCGATAAGCTTGGCGTCAAAATGAAACGGATCCCCGTTGATGAAATCACGCGGATAACCTATCTGCAAAATGGGAAGATCGATATCGCGGCGGCATCCATGAGTCATACATGGAAACGTGATGACGCTGTGGATTTCTCGCAAACCTACTTTTGGTCAGCTCAGACGTTTTTAGTGAGGACAGATGGGGCGAAATCGCTTGATGACTTGGTGGGTAAAAAAGTAGGTATGAACCGAGGCAGTCATTCAATTAGTAACTGGAAACATTGGCTAGAGAAAAACGGACATCAGGTCAATGAAGAAGACATCATCGAATTCGGAAACAAGCAAATTGCGATGAATGCGGTACTTGCTGGGAAAATTGATGGTTGGGCAGAAGATGCAGAAGTGCTTGTCAGCTATGCCAATCCTAATCCGGCACTCACGGTATTGAACGGAGAAGCGATTGGCATGAAACAAGATGGTCTCGGCGTGATTCAGAACGACAGCAAAATGCGTGACGCCGTGAATCGGGCTCTACAGGAAATCGAATCAAGCGGGGAGTACCTCACAATATATAACCGTTGGTTTGGACCTGACAGTGAAACCCCTATGCCGCTGGAAAATCGCATTGAGGTCTGGCCGCAAGGTTAGATCGGGAGAATATGAATGTTTTCACGTCAGTCGATACCTGTGCCAAATCTTTCTCAGCCAGCGCTATGCATTGAAGAAGCGAAGGTTAGCGTGACGTCTTCTGCTGCACCGCGGTTTTTTGGTGATTGGTTTTCAAACTCGCCAATTCAAGAATCGGTGTCAGTGCTTAATGGCGTCAATCTGACTGTGCCGACAGGCGCGTGGTACATGCTGGTTGGCCCCAGTGGTTGCGGTAAGTCGACCCTGCTGAGTGTGTTGAACAACTTAACGCCGCTCAGTGGTGGGCGGGCTCTCAAGTTTGGTGTGCCAGTCGATTGCTGGTGTAAAAAATGGGAGTGTTGCCCGGGTACCCGAACCGGAACGGTTTTTCAGACACCTGCGTTATTTGATCAGCTTACTGCCATTGAAAACGTGTGCATGGGATTTGAATGTCGTGAGAAAAGTACGCTTCACGATAAACAACAAAAAGCGCTATCTGTGATGGAAGAACTGGATGTTGCGCAGTTTGCAAACCGATTCCCCACAGAACTTTCTGGCGGACAGCAGCAGCGGGTATCCATTGCACGAGCGTTGGTCGGAGACCCAGATTTGTTGTTGATGGATGAACCGCTTTCAGCACTAGACGATGCCAATGCACAGAAAGTGAATCAACTCCTCCTCGCAAGACAGCAGTCTGGCACCACGATACTCATGGCGTCTCATCGTCTAGATGGCTGCTTGGAAGCCTGCACCGCCAGAGTCGACATGAACGGCGGCGTTATCACGGAAATTCAACCGTGTAATCACATGCCTTCAGCAATAAAGAGCGCAGATGCTGTTGCTCAACACCTCGTCATCACAAGGAATCAAAGTGTATGGAATTGAAATCGAAAGATACCCGGTTGTTCGATGTGCAACTGACCTACCAAACAGATTACTTATTCAAGAACGTCGCCAGCGAGCATGGCAACCCTGCAGGGGAGCCTTACATGAGCGACGAACCTGATCCCGTGGGAACGAACAGCGGCCCATCAACGCCGGCGCTGCTCGGCAGTGCAGTTGGACATTGTCTGTCTGCGTCGCTCTTAGAGCATATGCGCTTTCACGGCGCAAAAACCGACGAAGGATGTATCGTCACTGACGCGCAAGTGACTGTGCACAAAGGCGAAGAAGGGTATCCCCGCATCCGCGAAATCAACGTGACGATAAAGGCAAACGATGGCGGTGGTCTGAGCACTCAGAACCGAGCATCCATTGATCGGAACTTTAAGAAGCACTGCACGGTATCCGCTTCTTTATCGCCGGCTTTCCCTATCAACGTCACCGTCCAGTGGACATGAAGGAGAAAAGACGTGTCAAACCTTATGAATGAAACGCAACGCCTTGAAAGTCAGGCGTACAAAGACTTGCTGGCCTATGTCATATCCAACACCATTTCCGGCGAAATTATGGCCGTCAATAACTACACCACCATGGTGCCGCTGATTGATGATGTTGATGAAAAAATCCATGTCGTTAAGCAGGCGAGGGACGAGGGGGGGCATATCAATGCACTGTCGAAGCTCGGCAAACACATTGATTTTCCAACCATGAAAACCATGGTGGAGCCACAGTGGAAAGAGATCGGTCGCTTTGTGAAAGAGCGTGCCAGTGTCGGAGATTTAACCTCTTGCATCATTGCGCAGGACATCATGGTCGAAACCTTCGCGACGGTGGCTTATACCGCGCTGCAGCGCAACACGGATAAGTACACCAGCAGCTTGGCGGCGAGTATTCTCGTCGAAGAAATGGCTCACCTACAACATGGCGTGGATGAGATACAGCGCATGCTCGATAACGATGAAGAAGACGTACATCGCGCATTTGCATTGGCGCATAAGGCGGTGATGCCAGCCATGATGAGCATGGTGAATTACAACTGCTTTAGCTTGTGCGATCAGCTCAGTATTAAATGCTCCACCGTTTCGTTGGGCGTTATTGAGCAAGACCTCGATCAATTGCGCATTGATGCCATCGATACCTACATGGAAAAAATCGATCGTATTGGCTTTGATCCAAATCGTGTGGCGCCGCTACTTTCCTCGCTGGTGGATGATGATTCATCCAAATGGCAACCCAAAGACAAAGCAGATATTTCAGGAAACCGCTGTTGTCACTAAGGTGGCAGCCGGGTGAAACATAATGTTTTGCCCGGCCTTAACAAGGAAGGATGCCAATGCGAATTCTCGTGCTCGGTGCGAATGGCTATATTGGACGGTTAGTGGCGGCCGCCATATTGATGGATGCCAGACACCAAATTGTGATTGCGTCCCGAGATCCGGCGACGTTTGATGAACTGCAAGCTGACATTGTAAAACTTGCGCGTGAAACGCTTGAAGCCTCAGGGGCAATACTGCCTTTGAGTGATGAAGAGATTGCTGCCCTGTTCGACACCGTTTGCTTTAACGATGACCTCTTTGACTCACCAGAGATCGAAGGTGTTGATACCGTGATAAATTGCATCGGATCCGTGGAATACTTCAACGAAGAAAACCTCAATGCAGTGAATGTGGCGCTCACGGGCTGGATACTTGAGCAGTCTAAAGTGAAAGGAATAGACAGGCATGTATACATTTCGACCGCTTTTGCGCCCGCAGTCAGTGATGGCTTTATTGAAGAGCGGATTTATGGTGACGAGGGCGATGACCCCACCATGTATACCCGCACAAAGCGCAAAGCCGAACGCTTGGTGTCAGAGTCTGGGTTAGATTATCTCATCATCCGCCCTTCGGTGGTGATAGGCGACAGTCGAACAGGGAGCTATGCAGGAAAGCGCTACGGCATCTATCAGCTTTGGGATGGCGCAAAACGTTTACTGCCAAACAATATTGATTTGATGCGGCTTGCCTGTCCTGATGCCCAGATGAACTTTGTCCATCAAGACGCGTTCATCTCCGTCATGCGTTACGCATTGTCCCAGCCGTTCAAAGGCAAGATCATTAATGTGGTGTCTGATTCATCACAAGCGCCCACCATGAAAGATTTGTGGTCACTATTGTTTGACGAAATCGGTCAACCCAACACATTGGAATGGGCTCCAGATAATGATTCACTCGATTATCAGGGTCTTTCTCCGCGTGTTCGTGCTTTCAATGCGTTTTGTCGTACCAACCTTGAAATAGCGAGTCGAAATTGGACGTTCGACCGCTCCGCCATCAATGCCATGAAAGCAGATGGTGTGTCTTTTTCTGATGCATTACTACCCAGTATTCGAATCTGCCAAAAGCAATTCATGACATTGTATGACGAGAAAAAAGGACGGGTGTTTAATGAGTGAGCACAAAAATAAGCCACTGGGCATTGAAAAACGGCTGATTTGCTTGGTTTCATACGTGCTTTCTCATACCAAAACCACCTTGATTGTCGTGTTGGGCGCGATATTTTTGTTGGCGGGAGGTCTCGCTAAACTGGAGGTTAATAATTCCGCTCGGGTTTTTCTCGCTGTCGGTTCACCAGAAAAAATTGCACTGGATGAGCTTGAGGCGAATTACTCCAAAGATGAAAATGTCATGTTTGTGTTGGTTCCGCCGGAAGGTGAGTCAACTACCAGCCCAAAAACACTGACATTGATACGTGAACTGACGGATGAACTTTGGTTGTCGCCTTACGCCCGCAAAGTGACATCACTGGTGAACTTTATCGATCCCATCGCCGATGCGGATGGCGGCGGCATGATTGTCGATGACCTCATTTTATCTGGCGAAGAACAAAGCCCCGAGACGCAACAAACGCTGGCACGTTTTTTTGAACAACGCCCAGATGTGGTAGGAAATCTGATTGCCAAAGATGGCAATGCAGCAACGGTGTTTTTGACTGTCGCCATGTTGAGTGACGATTTACAGGCTGTGAAAACCGTGGCTCTTCATGCCCGTGAGCTTCAGGCTGCGTATCTAGAGCGATACCCTGACTACCAGATTTACCTCACCGGACTGGTCATGCTCGACTATGCCCTGAATGAAGCAAGCGATGCGGATTCTGGCTCTTTGGTTCCCGCGATGATATTGCTGGTGTTGATACTCATTGGTGCCTTGTTCCGTGCGTTGATTCCTTCGCTGACTGTGCTGATGGTGATCCTGCTGAGTATTCTTGGCGCGGTGGGTGCGGTGGCATGGATGGGGTTCCAGTTAAACACCGCGTCGGGCGCAGCACCGTTGATTATATTGGTGTTGGCGGTCGCGAACGCTGTCCACATTATTGCGAAAACCTACCAACTACGACACGTGATGCCTAAAGTTGATCCACATAAAGTGGTGCTTGCGGCTATGGCTTACAACGTGGTTCCACTGTCGTTGACTAACTTAACGACGTTTGTTGGGTTTATGAGCCTTAACTTTTCAGATGTCGAACCGTTTGGCGAACTCGGCACCATTGCCGCGCTGGGGGTGTTAACGAGCCTCGTGGTCAACCTGACGTTGACACCACTCGTTCTACTCGCATGGCTACGTCGCCGCAACAAACCATTGCCAGCACTGCCTAAGATTCATTTTGGGAAGATGGCCAAGCGTGTGTGCAACAATGCCAGCTGGATTCTGTTTGTGTTTTCAACCTTAGCGGTGACCGCACTACTGGGCTTGCAGCTCATCACGTTCAATGACAATTTTGTAAAGTACTTTGATGACAGAAACAGTTTCCGTGTTCAGACTGACTTGGTTCAAGATCATTGGGGCGGAATGGGGCTAATCGAGTATTCCTTCGATGCGCCTGAAGGCAAAACAGTGGCTGATCCGGATTACTTAAGACAAGTGGCCGCGTTTGCTGATTGGCTTCGAGAACAGCCACATGTGAATGCCGTGATAGCCTTGCCAGACCACCTAGCGCGGTTGCATCAGGCGTTTAACAATACACCGTCAGCCGAGCTGCCAGACGACCCGTATCTTAGTTCTCAACTTCTAACAACCTACGAAATATCAGCGCCTTATGGGCATAGCCTGAGTGATCGCGTTACGCCGGATTATGCCTCGTCTAGATTGTCGATCATGACAGACAACCTTTCATCTGCTGACACTATCGCTATTGAGCAGGCGGCAGAGGATTGGATGCAACAAAATGCGCCACTCCTCTCGGGTCAGGCAGGCACTGGCCTATCATTGGCCTTTGCGTATGTGTCAGAGCGCAACAGTGTGTCGATGCTTTTGGGTAACCTCACAACCATTGTCACCATTTCAATCTTACTTTCACTCGCTTGGCGGTCTTGGACAATGGGGCTATTTAGCTTAGTGCCGAACTTGCTGCCGATCCTCATTGTGCTTGGAATGTGGGGTTACTTTGTGGGTGAGATTAATCTCGCTGTCTCTGTTGTTGGTGCAATGGTCATGGGTATCGTTGTGGATGATACCGTCTATATCCTTACCAAATATCAGGACTCGCGACGGCAGGGAAACTCCGTCGAACAAGCTATCGTCGATGTATATTCCGGTGTGGGACTGGCACTTATGGTTACCACCCTTGTCATTGCGTTGGGCTTTGCGGTAATGGCAACGTCTAGCTTTGCCATTAATGCCAATCTTGGTTTGTTAGCATTGGGTGTGGTGATCACCGCTCTGCTGTACGATTTTCTGTTTGTTCCCGCACTGCTGATCACAGCAGACCGCATGTTGCGACAACACACTGTTCAGGAGGTTTGATATGCGAAGGTTTACCCCCTTGATGCTTTCGGTGACGCTGCTTCTAATGTCTCCCAATCTATTGGCCAATGATGCCGAGAAGGGAAGGGAAATAGCAGAAAAGATGGATCAGTCCTATAGCGGTTATGGCACCTCAAGTGCTGATGGCGAAATGATCTTATATCTCGGTAATCGCGAAGTTAAGCGGTCGTTTCGTAGTCTGACGCTTGAAGATCTGGGTAACACGCCGAGCGAATATAATGTACTGGTGTTTGAGTCACCTGGCGACATGCGAGGCATTGCATTGCTCACTCATGCCAGAACTGAGCCTGACGATGATCACCAGTGGCTTTATTTGCCCGCCGCGTCGCGTACCAAACGTATTTCCAGTTCGAATGTCTCTGGCAAGTTTGTCTCGTCAGAATTTTCCTATGAGGATCTCGCCAAACAGGAATTGGATGAATATACCTATAAATGGCTCAAAACAGAGCCATGCCCTGACAGCGAACTGACCTGTGAAGTCATCGAAAGCTATCCAATGAATAAAAATTCCGGATACAGCAAGCGAGTGATCTGGGTGGACACGGAACACAACCGAGCTCAAAAAGTCATCTTCCATAATCGCCGTGGTGTCCATGAAAAAACGTTACTGTTGTCTGACTATATCTTGCCCGACAAGGGTCGCTGGCGACCGCTCAATTTGGATATGACCAATGAACTTAACGGGAGAAGAACCGTCATGGTTTGGTCGAATTACCAATTTGGTGAACCATTGAATAAGAACGATTTTAGAAGCCAACGTTTGCAGGCCTTGTCGAGATAAGTGAAAGAGGGGAGCTTCAGGCTTTGAAAAAATGAAATGAAACGGGCTCAGTAATGAGCCCGTTTTCTTTAATCGTATTTCGACTTCTTTTTAACAGACGTTGCCGTGAGAGCATCAAGGCAACGTGGGTTAAGAATGGTTAGAGAGCGACTTTCTCGAGCTGACGTTGCTTCCAAATTGACGCACCGATACCGATTGTCAACGACGCCAAAATGACACCCAGTGACACAGGCGTCGCGATAGCAAATGGCGTTTCAATCAACAGCATCTTCGTACCAATAAAGCACAGCATAAACGCCAACGTATGGTGTAGATACGCGAACTTGTTCAGCATGCCGCCAAGCACGAAATACAGCGAGCGCAAGCCAAGCAAAGCAAACACGTTAGCTGCCAACACCAAGTACGGCTCTTGCGTTACCGCAAAGATAGCAGGGATAGAATCAAGCGCGAACATCACGTCTGTCATCGCAATCACCATCACAACCACCAGCATTGGGGTTGCCAAAATGCCGAGCGTATCGCGAGTAAACAGCTTGTTGCCGTCGTAATCAGGGCTCACGCGCAAGAAGCGTTTCACCAGTCTTACCGCAAAGCTGTCAGAAAACGATTCGTTTTCTTCGCCATGCTGACGCCACATTTGTACGCCCGTCCAGATCAAGAAGAAACCGAACAGGTAAAGCACGACGTGGAATTGTGCGATAAGCGGAGCGCCCAGTGAAATCATAAGGCCACGCAGCACTAATGCACCGACGATACCTAGCATCAAGATGCGAGGGACGTGATTTTCTGGCACTTTGAATTGCGCAAAGATCAGGGCAAATACAAACAAGTTATCGACGCTGAGAGATTTCTCCAGCAGATAACCCGTGATAAACGAGGTCGCGGCGTCACCGTTTGTCAGTTCACTGGTTGGTGCCATGTGGGGCCAAAATAGATAAATAGCACCCGCGAAAGCAAACGCAAGAGAGAACCAGAACACACTCCACATTGCTGCGCTGCGAAAACTGATTTTTCCACGTGTGATCAATAAGTCGATGCCAAGCATCAACAAGGTAAGCACTAATAGGCCTTCATAGCCTGAAAAAAGTTCACTTAGGAACATGACACCTCCGGTGCGCGGAGGAAATAGGGGTACGGGAATACCTAACCAACCGCGCAGCTATAAGCAAAATAAGCGAATAAATGGCGTTGGTCTCGTCAAAGCACAGCATGGCTATGTTCTCGCGTGCCGGTAGCGGAAGCTACGTGATGACGACAGTGCGACGGAATGACTACTCCCCAAAACGGCGCGATGATAGTGCTTTTTAAGGCAATTGGAAACAAGAATATGTGGCTTAGATTAATATAATTGCAGATTGAGAGCATGTGAGCCAGTGACACTTCCTTCTGTCGGATTGTTTATGAAGTGAAAGGCAATGCTGTTGCATTTACTATGGTTCAAGATACACCGAGATCTGCTTCATACTGTTCTATGCAGGTTTCGCTTGATGCACTGAAATCTAGGGTTGGAAACGTGCTGCCGTCGAAAAGGGTTAGAATCTAGCTCGTTTATGCCCCTTTTTGAGCGAGAGTAGAAACTCATCAAAATTCCGCGCCACTGAATTTCCCATGTCTCAGCGGCTCTTCTCAGCTAATGACCGATAGCGTATCTGTCGTGTTTTAAGTACTGGTTAGATACGCAGCCCTGATGGTGACGGTGCATAATCTTCAATTACACCGATTTGTCTTTCTTTAACAGGGTAACTTTTGGAACTTGGATCTTAGTTTTATAAAACATAACGTTACGCTTGATGGTAGAATAGCAGTTTGTTGTTGTTGGACTAAATGGTGTGTTTAAACACACCATTTTTGGGTCTAATACACTGTTATATTTAAGGGGAAGTTTATGAGTACGGTTGATAAAGTATTAGATGTCACTTTATCTTATATTCAAGAAAATGATTGGTGTGGTGCTTGCTATGCGACTGCAGCAATCAATCATATATTGCTTAATGAGTTAGAAATACAGTCAGAACTTTGTATTGGTGTTTTTAAAGCTGAAATAACAAATATTGAGGGGGTTTCACCATGTTACGATCATGCATGGGTTGAGATTGATGAAAACATATATGATGTTGCTATCACTAAAGGACTTAATATTAACTTTGGCGATGAGTATTTACCAGCAGCAGGAGTAAGAGGAGAATGTTCCAAATACTTTAGATATGGCATTAATATGAATCTAGACCATGAAGTCGGTGAGATGGTACACCCTCTCTCTAAATTTATGCAAACTACTCCGTGCTTTGATAGCTCTATAGATTACTGGGATATTGTTGAAATTCTCGGGAGTCGTATAGGACTTAATTTAAAAAAAGAAGAGTTGGTCTCTAGGTATGAAGATTTTGAATGGACTTTAGTATCTGGTAGATAAATATAACAAATGCATCAACACGATTTGCTACATTCGGCATTGTCAGTTTGCCTTTAGTTTCAGTGATTAAGGCGTTAAAATTCAGGTAAATCTGTATCGTAGCAAACGTGTTATGCAGGCGTTATATGCTTGAAAGTATTAGAAATTAATAAGGAGATTGACGTGATCATTAATCATATTTCTTTTGGTACAAAAGACGTAGTAGCGGCAGTGGCATTTTATGATGCAGTATTTGAAACTCTATCAATAAAACGCACCCATTATATTGATGGAATTGCAGCAGCTTATGGTGATAGTTTTGAATTTTGGATTGGTTGTCCTTGTGAAAATAGTCCGACTAATGGTAATGGCTCTCATGTCGCTTTTAATGCCCCAAATACTGAAGCAGTTGATAATTTCTATAAGGTAGCAATTGAAAATGGAGCTACTTGTTCTGGTAAGCCTAATCTAAGACCTGAATATGGTGAAGGTTATTATGCAGCTTATGTTCTGGATTTAGATGGCAACAAAATCGAAGCTGTTTTTAATCAATTTTAGAACGCATATAACAAATAAGAATAAGTGTCGCGCAGCCGACACTTTATTCGGGTGTTGAACAAGCCCGACGCCTCTTTATTGAGTAAATTGCTCGGATGAGCATAGGATGGATCTACGCCCGCCACTTTTGTCAGGACGCACGTAGCCATGAACTTAATAGATAACCATTAACTTCAATGATTTACGTTAGTGGTGCGTGTGTTTCTCTGTTCGTTCTCCTCTGAGCCAGTGACGGCCATTCTCCTTATTCTGTTTGCCTTTCGGCTATCT
>NZ_JBGONO010000014.1:0-142081 GCF_041439165.1 Enterovibrio sp. FF113
CTTGTTCAACACCCGAATAAAGTGTCGGCTGCGCGACACTTATTCTTATTTGTTAGCTTTTTTGTGACTCGTTCCATGCTTTTTCTAGTTCTGAAACGAGCATGATTTGGGAGAACACTTTACTACCTGTTTCATCACGAAGTTTTGCAAAGTGTTCATCTCCCGTTAGTAAGTAGTCCGCATAATAACTATATAAGGCATGCATACAATCATGCACTAAGCCACGACTTTTACAATTTTCCATTTTAATTTGGGCTTTAGCCATTAATGCCATTTCAACTATTGGTCCACCAACCATTAAAGATGGATATTCTTCAAGAATAAAATCAAAACGTTCAATAGGATCTAACTCTTTTTGTGATTCCCAAAATTTATTTAACGGTTCGTTTTGTAATTCAAAACCGATACAAACAAAGAAGAAAATAAAGACAAGAGCAATTTTAAACTCGACTTCATGTTTAACACGCATACTTTCTGAAAGTTCTAGCTTGTCAGATACAGTAAGCATTGCAATGTGGAACATATCTTTTTCATAGTCGTAAGTTTCATCTTTCCGACCGCACATGCTCTCAATTATTCGTTTGAACCGTTTTGACAACTCCCTATGAGCTGCAGTAGCAGCTTTCAGATCTTCAAAGTCGATAGGAATCGTTAAGTCGTGACGCTGATGGATGTTTTCCCACGTCTGCCCCATTCCAAGAGAGGTAAACGGTTGATCACGAAACAGTGCTTTATCTGATTGAGGGCACCCTGCCTGAATGTAGTCAATCAAAATCTCTGTCGGTGATTTTAGTAATTTTGAGCCACAGTTAAATTGTGCCCAATAGATAAGTTCATCCCGACGCTTTTCATTTGAATTTAACAATATTTCCCAAAGTGTCACAGGGGAAAGGTATAACTCCATATCGAGATAAGCTTTCGCACTAGCAATGAAGTTTGTATCCTTGATTTTATCTGCAAGGAAGTTCAATCCGGATGTATCTAAGTACAACTGTCGATTCATTTAATCTCCGAAGTTAATTGAAAAGCTAACAACTTATTAGCCGGCAACTTGCCTGTTTAGTCCAAAATCGGGCAGCCCGACGTGTCCGCTTTAACTTGTGAAAACTTACCATATAATCCCATTAAATCAGATAATTAACCATCATAAGCTGTGGGCTAAATGAGAAAAATCGGGCGTCCTGTACTAAAAATGTGCGAATTTTCATCATATGCACTCTACTGCACATCTAAACAGGCAGTATTCACAAGAAAAGTCTGGCCTTTGGAAAACGCGTCAAGCACTCAGATGCTCGGTTCCGTCGTAAATAAAAATGGCAACTCGTGGGATAAGAGCTGACCAAATCTGAAAACTGCTTGTTGCGCACGTGCAAAAGTTAACCGAATCTTTTACAAAGGGATTTCGCATATACCTAAACAGCCTCGGAGAGATTTCATGCTCGATAAAATGGCATTCTTTATCTACGTGATCCGCACAGGGTCAATCTCTTCGGCAGCGCGTCAGTTTAATGTCTCCGTTTCTGCGGGAAGCCGCTGGCTACAAGAACTGGAACAACATTTCGGCACTACACTTTGCCACCGTTCTAACCGCCTATTGGAAGCCACACAGGCGGGTCAGACTCTCTATGAGGAATTCTCACCCATCGTCGATAAAGCGGAACGCGTAAGTCAGAAGCTAGCAGGGTTTCAGGATAACGAAAAAGGCCACATCAACATTGCCTGCACGCCCGTATATGCCAACCACTATTTGATGGACAAAATCACCGAGTACACCCGACTCAACCCGAAAGTGACGTTCAATATTAACGTGACGCCTTGGGCGCTCGACCATGCCAGTACCAGCGATTTAATGATCAGTGCCAACGCCCGCTTTCAGGGCTACCGAGAAAAAGACTTACTCTTGGTCAAACGGGAACTGTTAGCCTCTCCATTTGTGGTGGTGGCTGCACCGCACTACACAGAACAACAAGGGCTACCCACCCAACCGGAAGATTTGCAGGATCACGCCTGTTTGGTCGCGACCACACTCACGGGCAGTAACGAATGGATCTTCCAAAAAGGCGTTGAAAACATCGTACTGAAAGTGCCGAAAACCATTGAGGTGAATGACAGCGACCTCTTATTGCGCGGCGTCTCCCAAGGTGCGGGAATTGCTTACCTCCCTCAATTCGTCACCCAAGATGCGGTTAAAAACGGTGCGCTTATTCCCTTGCTGCAAGACTTTACGACCAGTACTTGGAGTTTGAATCTTTACTACCACCCCGCTTCGGTGGCCTCACCTGTCGCCAGTAAATTCAAGGATTTCTTACTGGAAAACCCTTGCTGACCCCTTTCTGACCACGCCTTGTTGACGCCTTGCTAATAGGGTTTCACACACCTCATCCCCCTGCTTTGCATTTTTGCAAAGCCACTTTGAATTTCTGTCTATATCGCCACTCGCAGCTCTTCCGTAAGCTAAAAATCAGTGAGCAAATAGCAAGCATGGGAGTATTGGTGACATGGAACGCATCTTTATTGTGGCGGCAAAGCGCACGCCAATCGGCAGCTTTAACGGATCTCTCGCGTCATTGTCAGGCGTTGAGCTTGGTGCACATGCGATGAAAGCCGCACTTGAACAGGTAGACATCACCCCGGATCTTATCGATGAAGTCATTGTGGGCAATGTGCTGACTGGCGGTGCGGGTATGGGGCCAGGCCGTCAAGCTGCCATCCATGCGGGTGTTCCAGATACGGTGCCCGCCTACACGCTGAACATGATTTGCGGCAGTGGCATGAAAGTCATCATGGACGGTGCGAGCCACATTCGTGCTGGCGATGCGCAAATCGTCCTTACTTGCGGCATGGAGAGCATGTCCAACGCGCCGTATATCACGTCTGGGCAAGTCCGCCGTGGTGTTCGTATGGGCCAACAAATGCAAGAAGACAGCATCATCAAAGACGGTTTAACCGATGCTTTCCATCACTACCATATGGGCGTAACAGCCGAGAACATTGCCTCCCAATGCAATATCAGCCGCGAAGCGCAGGACAAATTTGCCCTGCAAAGCCAACAGAAAGCCGTGAATGCGATTGAGAACGGTCACTTCGAGGCGGAAATTGCACCAATCACGGTGACTGAGCGCAAACGTCAGTTCGACGTTAAAGACGATGAATACCCAAAAGCAAACGCCACCTTTGAAGGACTTCAAGCGCTGCGTCCAGCCTTCGACAAACAAGGCAGCGTGACAGCAGGGAATGCTTCCGGCATTAACGATGGCGCATCCGCCATTTTGCTGGCATCAGAAAGCGCAGTGAAATGCCACAACCTCACCCCATTGGCTGAATTGGTGGAATACGGACAGGGCGCCATTGCACCAGAAGTGATGGGACTTGGGCCTGTTTCAGCCATCGCTAATACCTTAACAAAAGCCCAAATGGCCATCGAAGACATCAACGTCTTTGAACTGAACGAAGCGTTTGCGGCACAGGCGCTTGGCGTGATCAAAGAAGTCGCCGAAGAGCACCAGATAGAACAGGATTGGCTGCTTGCGTGCAGCAACCTAAGCGGCGGCGCAATTGCCCTTGGTCACCCTATCGGCGCGTCCGGCAACCGTATTGTCACCACGCTGGTTTACCAACTGCAACGCACGCAACAAGAGTACGGTCTGGCGTCGCTGTGCATTGGCGGCGGCATGGGCACGGCACTGATTCTGAAACGCTGCTAGGGGAATAATTACCATGAAAAAAGCAGCGACCGCCCAACAGATTGAACACCTTTTGCATGACGGCATGACCATCATGATCGGGGGCTTTATGGCGACAGGCGCACCAGAGCGCCTGATCGATCTCTTGATTCAAAAGGACATCAGAGACATTACGCTGATCACAACTGACACAGGTTCTCCCGGTCGTGGTTCAAGCCGTTTGATTGCTGATAAGCGGGTCAAAAAGCTGTATGCCTCTCACATTGGGACGAACCCCGAAACAGGCAAACAAATGAACGAAGGCACGTTGGAGGTTGAACTGGTTCCACAGGGCACCCTCGCCGAGCGTATTCGCTCTGCAGGTGCAGGATTAGGCGGCGTACTTACCCCAACAGGGCTTGGCACGATTGTGGCGGAAAACAAGCGCTTGATAGACGTCGATGGGCAACAATTTTTGCTAGAAACACCCCTGAAAGCCGACTTGGCTTTAATCAAAGGCTCAAAAGTCGATCGTCGTGGCAACGTCTTTTACAGCAAAACCACCCAGAATTTTAATCCGTTAATGGCGACCGCGGCAGAAACCGTCATTGTCGAACCTGAACAACTTGTTGAGCTTGGCGACATTGCACCCGAAGCGGTTCATACCCCGAGTATTTTTGTCGATCATATCTTGGTCGATCATATCAACGTCAATCACATTCAGGTGGAGGACACGCAATGACAGCGCAATTAGATAAAGACACCATCCGCCACCGCATTGCATGGCGTGTCGCCCGCGAGATGAAAGACGGCGATGTGGTGAACCTTGGCATTGGTTTGCCAACATTGGTTGCCAATCATGTCGACAAAGAGGTCGAGTTGTTACTGCAAGGGGAAAACGGCCTGTTAGGCATTGATCAATTGGCATGTGAAAACACCATGGACGCCGATCTGGTGAATGCAGGCGGACAGCATATTACTGCCGTAAACGGGGCGTGTTACTTCAACAGCGCCGACTCTTTCGCCATCATCCGTGGCGGTCATGTCGATGCCACGGTATTAGGCGCACTGCAGGTCGATGAACAGGGCAACCTCGCCAACTGGATCATTCCAGGGAAAATGGTGCCGGGCATGGGCGGCGCAATGGATCTGGTCGTCGGTGCCAAAAAGGTCATTGTCGCGATGGAGCATTCCGTGAAAGGCCAGCCTAAGCTGCTGAAGCATTGCTCTTTGCCACTCACCGCCGCGAATCAAGTCAACCTGATCGTGACAGAAATGGGGGTATTTGAAATCAACGAACGTGGCATGGTACTCACTGAGCTTGCCCCTGAGTTTACCATCGAAGATGTTCAGGCCGCGACAGAAGCCACGCTTCTGGTATCACCAAATTTAACGCCGATGCAGTTGCCTGCTAGCTAACTCATTCGCGTCTATCTAAGAACAGGCATGTTTAGATTAATTTGACTCATTCAGTACTCAGAAAATAGGATATAAAGGTACGTAATAATCATGTTCCGTGACATGCCTTATACCTTGATGAGTAAGAGCAATCCCAATGTCTAATGTCGTTCAGTTCTCTAAGTTTGGTGGTAGCAAGAAGACCAACACAGCCCCAGCAACCCAATCGCCAAGCCCTAAAGCGCTAAGGGAAGAGGCAGCATTAAAACAAGATAATCAATGCTACTTCTGTGGCGCACGTAAAGAACCCAAAGAACTGCACTGGCTGGATAAGGTGGGGTTTAAACAAAAAACACACGTTGTCTGCGGTACCTGTGGCTCTGACGCTAAATCACGCTCAATGGATGAACTCCGAATAATCCTTGCGCTGAAAGCGATGGATTTCAGCACCGTCAAGCTCAAGCAATACCTTGAGCTAAGAGATAAAGGGGTTCAAATAGACGGTGTCCGCGATTATAAATTCCACTTTGAAACGATTGAGTGATGGTGAGCATGAGCTAGAGGCGAGTCGATGAATTAAAGCCAATAATTATCGACTTTGCCTATCAGAGGACTGGCGCTTTTAGAAAAACCAAAACGGTTAAAAAACCACCCCCAAATTTCGTGATATTCACCCCAACTCCCAGCATGCCGTTCTAGGGTGTCATTTATTCATGACTCGCCGCCGCTTCTTACCGATATACAAAAGCATCGTCAGGGCTGTCTGGAAACTCGCTATATGCCTGATTTTTTATTGTTCAACACGGCAACTCCTGACATTCCTCTGACTTTTTTTCATCATTGCCCTGATATTTCGCCTACATCCCACCCCTACAATTCGCGCCGATTTTCAGTGAGTTACACAGAAGAATTTTGTATACCCTTGTCAGAAAAGCGGACAAGGCGTGATCGTACTTCCATGTGAAAAAAGCAGACATAAATTTCGCTTATGTCTTTTTAAAACATCCCGTAACTTACTGGCGAAAATACCTGTCTCTTCTTTTTTAAGGAATAAAACGGCCATGACGTTCAAGCCAAATGCAATTTGTGCGGCACTCTTTTTAGGCTTAGCGAGCTTTTCTACTCACGCTTCTGTGTCAGCGGTAAACGGCGACGATATGGTGAACCCTGAGGGTGGCGTTGTTGTGGGTTACTGGCACAACTGGTGTGATGGTGCAGGTTACAAAGGCGGCAACGCACCGTGTGTCACATTGGAAGAAGTGAACCCAATGTATAACGTGGTCGACGTGTCTTTCATGAAAGTGTTCGATACCGCAGAAGGGCGCATTCCTACTTTCCGTCTTGACCCTATGATTGGCTTGTCTGAGCAAGATTTCATTAACGAAATCGCAGAGCTAAACCGTCAAGGTCGTTCTGTGCTGCTAGCTCTTGGTGGTGCGGATGCACACGTAGAATTGAAGACCGGCGATGAACAAGCATTTGCCGATGAAATCATTCGCCTTACCGACCTGTACGGTTTCGATGGTTTAGACATCGACCTAGAACAAGCGGCGGTTACCGCGGCAGACAACCAAACCGTGATTCCTGCTGCACTGCGTATGGTCAAAGACCACTATGCGGCGCAAGGTAAAAACTTCCTCATCACCATGGCACCAGAGTTTCCTTACCTGACAGAAGGCGGGAAATACGTGCCTTACATTACGGCTCTGGAAGGTTACTACGATTGGATCAACCCACAGTTTTACAACCAAGGCGGCGACGGCATTTGGATTGATGGTGTGGGCTGGATTGCACAAAACAACGATGCGTTAAAACAAGAGTTTATCTATTACATCTCGGATTCGTTGATCAACGGTACCCGTGGCTTCCACAAAATCCCACATGACAAACTGGTATTCGGTATCCCTTCAAGCAACGATGCGGCTGCAACAGGTTTTGTAAAAGATCCTGCCAAATTGTATGCGGCCTTTGGTCAGTTAAGTAACCAAGGTCAGCCACTTCGCGGTGTCATGACGTGGTCAGTAAACTGGGACATGGGAACAGATGCAGCGGGTAACCAATACAACGAGCAGTTCATTAAAGATTACGGTCCATTTATTCACGGCCAAACGCCACCACCACCAGCGGAAGGCAAACCTGTGTTCAGCGGTGTGAATGACGTTCGCGTTCGCCACGGTGATGAATTCGATGCCATGGCAGGCGTTTCTGCGATGGACGAAGAAAATGGCGACCTGACCTTTAGCATTGTGGTTGATGGAAGCGTTGATACCTCACGTTTGGGTCAATACGTGCTGGTTTACAGTGTTTCTGATGAAGACGACAACGAAACCAAAGCAACGCGCACTGTTGAGGTTTACAGCCAAAAACCTGTTTTCTCCGGTGTGGAGAAACTTACCCTAAAACTGGGCGCTGAATTCGACGCAATGGCCGGCGTAAAAGCCACTGATGCAGAAGATGGCGATCTGACCAGCACCGTATCGGTTGAAGGTAACGTTGATACATCCCTTGTTGGCAAATACAGAATAAGTTACAGCGTCACTGATAGTGCACTTCAAACCGTGACAGTCGACCGTGTGATTTCTGTTACCGACGGCAGCACCTGTGCGAACGCATGGGATGCCTCATCGGTATATAACACGGACGATATCGTGAGCCACGCCGGCAACACCTGGCAAGCGGGTTGGTGGACACGTGGTGAAGAACCAGGCACAACGGGCGAATGGGGTGTTTGGCGCGAAACAGGCGACAGCGATTGCGGTGACACTGGCACGCCAGCGGCATCGTTGAAACTGTCAGGCGTGAAAAGCACATACACTGCCGACAATGGCAATGTCACGCTAGAGCTGGAGCTTGAGAGCAACCAAGCGATGGCAACAGACATCACCGTTTCTGGCGCTTCAATGGTGTCTGGCGGCGAAACTCAAGTGAACGTTGACGGTAAGTTGGCTGTTTCTCTGACGTTGAGCAACGTTGAAGCCGGTCAATACTCGGTATCTGTTATTGGTAAAACCGAAAGCGGCACCACCGTGAAGCAAAACGCGGCGTTTACCGTGAGAGATGAGGCAATTACGCCTCCACCTCCGGGTGGCGAGTATCCTGACTATGTATCAGGTACGGCTTACGCGGCGGGCGATTTGGTGACAGGTGTAGACGGTCATATATACGAATGTAAGCCTTGGCCTTACACCAGCTGGTGTGCGAATGCATCTTACGCACCGGGTGATAGCCTTTACTGGGCTGACGCTTGGGACAAACGGTAAGCACTGTGCTTCCCTGCGACAATTAGCCACTTCCTGAAGCTCAATAACACAAAAGCGCCAGAGTAAAATCTGGCGCTTTTTCCGTTCTAAACAGCCGCGTTATTGTGTGACACCTGCGATAACCGACGGCTCACCCTCAATCACAGGCATATCGCCAATATCTGCTGAACCAGACACAGACGTTGGCACGCTCACTGCTGGATCGGCCAACGTCAGCGCACTACATTGTCCTGAAGCGGCCTGCATGGTCTGCTCAATTTCTCTCGCTTTAACCACATATTGATTTGCTGACCCCATCAGAACTCCGTCAGAAACCGAGAACTGAGGAACATAACGCTCTCCATTCTGCGTATAAGGAATTCCCCACAGATCGCCATTGCCACCATAATTCAGCAAGAATGTCTGTCCCGCAAACGTTCCCGCCGACCCCGATCTGTCATTGGCATTACTATGTGAATAAGTAAATTGAAGTGGCTTGTCGAAGCTAACAACATCCCCGCTACCGTCTTGGATGGCTGTGAGCTGGTTCCATGGCTGGAGACCCGTTTCCCACACATAGTATTCCGTCACGATCGCAGGGTCATAAATATCATAAGAATTCGACACCGTTGATGTCACCATCGGCCCACTTCTTACACCCCAACTGTGTGGCGTTGAATCAATGTTAGATTGCGTGAGCGACGCGTTATAGCGCACAGGTTCGCTGCTGTTTGCACTCACAAGCGTCAGTAAATTACCGCCAGTGGTACTGAACGTGAAATTATGCGGGCCGCTGGCAGTTTCAAATGGGCTACTAGCTCCACTCCAGTTAGTCAAATCACTAAGATCGAGCGTACCAATAGGGCAATTGTCGTAACAGTACAGCGTCACTGACCCACCATTAAGTAACTCGCCAGACCCTGTTTCACTGCCGTTAATAAAGCTCTGCTCATAATAAGTCAGCGCCGTTTTTCCCTGCAGATACTTCACTTCGCCGCCAAGTTGCTCTGAATACATATATAACGATTCATTACTCGACAACACAATTTGAGTCGGACCAAACGCAGTAATCGTTGGGCCATTTTGCCCCCAGCTAAGCTTACCGGTTTTATAAAAACCGTCAGACCCCACACTGTCTTGTGCCGCAGTGAGGTATTTCACCACCCATTGATCAAACGTGCTGTCACTGAATACCGTGCTATCCCAATAACTAAAGCTGACGCCTCGCGCATCAGATAGATTCAATGTTTTAACCGTGTTTTTAATCAATCTACCTGGCGCAGTCACCACGGTATAAGGCGTTTGCGTACCACCGTCATCTTTAACGATCGTCTCACCGTTCGTCACCGCACCCTCTACCTCAGACCAAAGCCCCCAGTAACCGATGTAACCATAACTGTCATAGTTGGCGTTGTTTGCACTGGCATAGCGAATAGGAAAACCCGCATTGACGCCGATTTGCGCACCCGTTGACGCATTGTATAAATCATAGCGATGAACATCGCTGTCAAACAGCGTTCGGCTGAGACACGTACCGCTGTTATCGCCAGACTTATAAGGCAAGCTATCAAAGTCGCTGGCATTTTGAAGCAATACATTATCAGCACTAAACGTTAACGCATAAGCACCGCCATTGCCTGAAGAGGTCAAGGCAATCCCATCAGATCGATCGCTCGACATCACAACACTGGCGCTTTGTGTATATGTACTCGCTCCCTGTTGGCTGGACTCATATAAGGTAAAACCAATCGACCCCGCCAAGGAATCAACAGTCAGCACTTCACCGCCACCTTGTGGCGATAAATCGGTGAAGTTATCAAAGAACTCAAAGTTAAAGGTGAACTGGCCGAAAGGATCCGTACTCGAGGCCCCCTCAGAAATGACAGCTTTAAATCGAATGGCCTGTTCGCCTGATCCAGACGCCATTTCCGGAATCCAAACATTGGCGATCAAGGGCGAAGAATCTGATTCTCGCGTTACGTTCGCGACAGCCTTTAAATAGGACGGTGTATTGCTAGCCCCAGAAGATTGACCGGTAGATCCATCATCACTGTCATCAAAACATGCCCCTTCATCGGCCAAAACGAGGTATGGTCCTTCATTGGCAAATTCCGTCACATTAAATTGAGCCGTGAAGCACAAGATACTGTTGACCAGCTCAATGGGCTCTAACGCCTCATTCCATACATAGTTTTTGGTCTCAGCTGTCGAATATTCCGTTCCAGCATCGTTAAAAGCCGCCGTGGCGATACCCGACCACAGCACAGCAGAACCCGCAACACACAGAGTGTTAATCATTTTCATTTGTCACGACCTCCAGTTGCTGGGGTAACTGTAAACTGCTGGTTGACGTGGTCGTTGCTGCTGTAGAACCGCTATCACTACACGCCCATATCGCACTGCATAGCAGCCCTATACATGCCATTTTCGATAAACCTTTCATACATCCCCCTGCTCACAAGCCAAAGTCATTAAATAACGTTTGATATCTCAATATTGAGAATTAAATTAATCTTAGTTTTAATGTGGGAATATGCGAGCCGGAGAAGAGGTTCAAGCCAGTCAAGACTTACATCTCTAAAGCAATGAATAATAGTATTTTTTTATATTTTAAAAAATATGTAGAAAAAATAGCCAAGATATTTATTCAGTTAGCTCTCTATCTTGACCAATAGTTCGGATAAAACCCTAACCCCAAAAAGTGATCGATATCACCAAATCAACAGGAAAGGTAAATTAAGACAGAAAAGCCAAATAGAATGCCAATGAATGTGATCACGATCTGCTGAAGCATGTTGCGGGTTCCTTAGACTGGGCACAGAAACGTTAACACTGAATATACATTTACAGGAACAAACTGCTGTTCGTCTAAAAAAGACAGAGAGGTGTCGTGATGAGTGAAGTTCTTTTAGCCATTGTTGCAGGTGCCGTTGTGGGCTTCTTCTTCAGCGCGGTCAAGCTACCGTTACCTGCTCCTCCTGTCATTTCCGGAATTATGGGCATTGTTGGTATCTACTTGGGTGGCATGGCCTACCAAACAATGATTACCCGCTTTTTTTCTTAACCCAAGCCCGTTCTGTTCATATCTAGCGCAAGGTGTGCCAGTTTTTATTTTCTATTAAAGATGTAAGAAAACTCGAGGAGGACTGGTGTCTACAGGGAAGCTACCGCCGGCGGCAGATGGATTACAACTCAACTTTTGTAAAACATTGGCGTGTCGAAACTTTGGATTGAGTGATGCGAAGTACTATTTGCTTCAAGATACTGATCCGTCTCGTCCCGGTTTGGTGTGCCGTGAGTGTGGCGCCTTTCCTCCTCTCCTTAACAATCAAGCCGTGCGAACCGAGTTTGCACGACTCAAAACGCAAGACTCAGGTAACTTGGCAGCCTGCAGCACAGAGGGCTGCATTGCACATGGTAAGCCCGTCCTCACTAACCGCGAGCTCTATCATGCTTTTGGATACAGTGGTGAACGTCAGCGCTATCGCTGCAAACATTGCCAATCAACCTTCGTGGACAAGTGGTCGAACGCGAACCCAAAGTCTGGCGTACAACAAAAGCTGCTTGGTTTATTGTTCACTGGTCACCCTGTCAGAGAAATCTGCCGCAAGTTAAGCATGAACCCCAAGACATTTTATGATCACTTGGACCAAGTTGCGGCACGCTGTCGAAACAAACTGGCCAGTGTTGACGCCCGTTTTTTACAACTTGCCATCAATAACCCTCTTGCTTCAACGCTTGCACCGTTGCAACCACTGAGTGATAACGGGGTTATGTGGCTAACCACAGGCGATGCAGCGCAAGGTTATGTACTGCTTCAAAACATCAATTATTCCCAAGATGAAGAAAAGCCCGACGAAGAAGCCGATGTTTACACCCCAAACTCACGTCGCATGCCCGATAGCTTTATTCATTTGGCAGAAATTGGCGAGCCAGACAGCAATGATTTGTTGAATCAAGTTAATAACAAATACAAAGAAGTCCTATCTCGTAGCAATGTAGAAGACCTGTACACGCGCCCCGTCAATGTGGACTATCCATCAAAAGGTTGCTTGATACGCCCTCAGTACACTGCGTATGCCCAGTTTCTGCGTTTACAAGAATTGACCATGCAATGGGATGATTTAACACTCTATCTCCCACAAGAACCCTTGCTGCGTTCGGCGGTAATTAGTGTGTTTAAAGAGCGCTTGCAACAACGCCAATGCCAACCGGTTTACGTCACGCAGACGTCGGAATGGCAAGAAAACGACACGGCAGACAATATTGATATCATGTTACTGAGTTGGTGGCGTGATCGCTGGGCGTTCACCCAAAGAGGCAATGCAGCCAAAGCAATATGTCACCTTGGTAAAGAGACGGGAAAAGAAGATGAATGGCTGCAGCGTGCAAGCACCTTCATGCTGGAAGAGTATCAAGCCCGCTTCTACCTGAACTTCCGATCATTGATCGATGAGCCTAGAAGACGACTTCGACCAGGAGGCTTGCTCCCTCTGCTGGATATTTTCCGCGCTTGGAACAACTTGTGCCATCAAAATGGCGATGGGATAACCCCAGCACAAGCGTTGGGGCTAACGAGGCAACCATACACATTGGCGCAATTACTCGCGTAATCTTTCGTCAACAAAACAAAAAAGCGAGCTCGATATGCTCGCTTTTTATTTGTCAGTCACATTTCTTATTCGTCTGCTTCTGCTTCAGAATAATCTTCAGTTGCACCGTTACGAGACGTAGAGCACAGGTTGTATACCACGTGCTTATGATTGATTTCTCTTAAATACTTCAACCAACACAGCGCGTATTGAGACTCCGCTGCACGACGTCCGTTTATCTCGTCGACAAACTTTTGCTGTTCTTCGTCTTGCGGCACCATCACACCGTCAAACAGTGCTTTCATGGTACGGCCACTGGTTTCCAAAAGCTGCGATTCCTTAATCGTGAAATAGCCGGAACGCGCGAAACCTTTTGGGAAATGCCTGTCATCAAAAAACCTTTGACCACTAAACATTATTTAACTCCTCAACATACATTGTGCAATATTCTTCATTACTACATTCGATGTAAAGAAAAATATTATTTATCTGACAACAAAGAAAATTTATTCTCTTAGCGTTATAGCGGTGTTTTAGAACCCTGTCGAGTATCAAACACCTGTTTAGTGATGAATTTTATAAGTAAGGTAGCCAATAAGCATTCGCAGGTCGAGCATGAATGAAGTAAGTTATTGTAACAATGTGAAAAACATCATCCTATTACAAAAAATATGCCACTTTTTGACGTTTACTTGTTTTACATCACACCCCTGAATCACAAATAAAAACCCAAATTTACTGGCTTGCAGCTGATTATTGCCACTTTCACTATCGCTATCTTCCGTTAATGATACATACGTCCCAAAATAGCCAACCGGCACTCATGACAATCGAAATATTTAATCAAACGCAGTGATTTTTTTCGTTGTATTTAATTCATGATCTGGATTTATTCTTACTTGGAATTGGCGTAATGGAAACGCCAAAGAAACTTCATCAATATGTCATGTTATTTGGGCTATATTTAATAGACAACGACTTAGCGTCTAGAAACCAAGTAGGTTCTAGATCCCTAGTTATCCAAAGTAACAAGAATACGAACAAGGTAAAATAAGATGGCCAAGTGGGAACAGTGGCTGAAAAACGACACTAATCGAAAAGACAAAGTACATTCTAAGTTCAACGAAGAGTTCGGTGAGCAACCTCAACGCGACAAGAAGCGACGTAAACCGCGCCCTAGTCGAACTTCCCACGAGGAATACCCGTTCGATTGATGAGAAAAAAGCCAGAAATGCTCTGCATTCCTGGCTTTTATAGTTTTGTAAATGAGCAAACCATGCCCGAGTAACCTCAAGGTGCGTGGCTCCCGCACGACCAATCACTGAAGCCATTACTGCTCCAACGAGCATACCTTTCGCAGCACACCAGCCAAATAACTAATGGGAAAATGTCGACCGCAAGAAACGTAAGGATCTTCGAAGACACGAATAAGACATTTCTGGTAATATCGAAATATTAAATAGAATAGATGAGAGGATATGACATGGAACTGGAGATCGTTGCGAAAGCACTGAAAGAGTTAGGGCACCCGACCCGCTTGTCGATTTTCAAACGCTTGGTACGTTCCGGACACAATGGTATCTCCGTCGGAGAAGTTCAAGAAGATCTCGGCATCCCAGGCTCGACATTGTCACATCATCTGTCTAGCTTAATGTCAGCAGGTCTAATTACTCAGCGTCGTGAAGGCCGTGTTCTTTACTGTGTGCCTCAGTTTGAACAATTGAATGGTGTCCTGACGTTCTTGCAAGAAGAGTGTTGTGCTGACGAAGAGCTGTCAAATTAGCGCGGAATGAGTATCAAAGTTCGTGGTAAGACATAGCGGCAAAGCACTCTTTTTTCAGAGTAGCCCGCCGCGAATTTATAACAGAATAGACTTAAGCGTTTTGCTCTTGCCATTGTGCGTTGAAGATTTCGACCTGTTTCGTCGTTTCGCGCCAACGCACAGAGCTTTGTAACTCTTTCACTGTAAACTCGTGCTTTTTCGCTAGGCTACCAGCATGTGACACCTCAGTGATTGGCAGTTGATCCAACACTTCAATCGATGATCGACGATTGTTGCAAAGCAACAGCATGTCACAACCTGCCGACAATGCTTGCTGACTTCTCTCTGCTGGGCCACCCATCACGGTTGCCCCTTCCATGTTCAGATCATCTGAGAAAACAATACCTTTGAAGCCCAACTGCTCCCGCAGCACCTTCTTCAACCAGTAAGATGAACCGCTTGCAGGTAAATCATCATAGTGTGGATAAATGACGTGTGCGGGCATCATGGCATCCAAGGTACCCGCATCAATCTGGGCCTTGAAAATGGCCATGTCTTGTTCGAATAGGTTGCTACGCTCATCGATTGGGCTCTCAACATGAGAATCCGCCAACACGGCACCGTGTCCTGGAAAGTGTTTGCCCGTGGTTGCCATGCCCGCTTCTTTCATGCCTGACATAAACGCGCTTGAATAACGAATTACAGTCGCATTGTCATCGCCAAAAGCACGGCTACCAATGGCTTTGCAATCAAAACCTCGATCGAGCACTGGCGCAAAGCTAAGATCGAAATCGTGCGCCATTAGCTCTGCAGCCATCAACCATCCAGACTCTCTTGCAAGCGCCTCACCATTAGGCATTCGCGCATAAGATTGTGCGGGCGGGATCAAGGTGAACTGCTCTCTAAAACGCTGTACGCGACCACCCTCTTGATCAACACCGATTAATATAGGGCGTTTTGCCGCTTTTCGGATTGCCTGATTCAGCGCCGCAAGTTGCTGGCTGTCATGAAAATTACGCGCAAATAGAATTACGCCGCCAACGGTTGGGTGTGCCAATAGCTCTCGCTCTTCAGCGTCTAGCTCGCATCCTTCCACATCAAGCCACAATGGGCCCATGGTGCTCTCCTGTTTCAAATTAGGCTCTGTGGTGAATAGTACGATGAGTCACATCTTCAACACAATTTCGATCACCAAATTCTTAGGACTGTGAGAGACTTAAGTCATCAGATTTAGAAGAATAAAGAGGCTATCCGTGAGCATGTATATTGGCATTATGTCCGGCACAAGTTTGGACGGTATTGACTTGGTGGCTGCTGATTTTGATCATCAAAGCGCTAACGCGCATCATCAAGCCATGTATCCCTTTCCTGAAGCGCTTAAGGAAAAGCTGATTGCATTGAGCCAAGGCGCACCTGTCACACTGGAAGAAATTGGCGCCATCGACCATTTCCTTGGCAAAACCTACGCAAGCGCCGTCAATCAATTCTTAGCACAAACAGGATTAAAAGCCGAAGACATCACGGCTATTGGCTGCCACGGCCAAACCGTATTCCATCAACCTAACGGTCCTATGCCTTTCACGATGCAGCTTGGCGATGCCAACATCATTGCTGCACTAACCGGTATCACCACCGTCGCTGATTTTCGTCGCAAAGATATGGCATTAGGTGGCCAAGGCGCGCCACTCGTTCCTGCGTTTCATCGTTACTTGTTTGGAGAAAGCAATAAAACGCGCGTCGTGCTCAACATCGGGGGTATTGCCAATATCTCCGTATTGGCGCCCAATCACCCCGTGATGGGTTATGACACCGGCCCTGGCAATATGTTGATGGACAGCTGGGTACTCGAACACCAACACAAACCTTATGACGAAGACGGCAATTGGGCCGCTTGCGGCGAGCTGAATCCGGCATTACTCAACCAAATGCTATCTGATGGATATTTCGCAAAGTCTGCCCCAAAAAGCACAGGACGCGAGCTTTTCAATCAGGGTTGGCTAACTCAACAATTGGCACAGTTCGGAGAAGAGATCGCACCGGAAGACGTTCAAGCCACATTGCTGGCATTAACAGCAACCTCAATTGCCGACGAACTTAACGATGATGACAAGGGAGAGTTGCTGGTCTGTGGCGGTGGGGCAAGAAATTCGACCCTAATGAATGCGTTGCAACACGCACTGCCAAGCTGGCAAGTCATGACAACAGACGATAAAGGGATAGACGGTGATTCGATGGAAGCACTCGCTTTTGCGTGGCTAGCACGTCAGGCATTAGAAGGGGAACCGGGAAATTTGCCTGAAGTGACAGGCGCCAGCCGACCTTGCCGACTTGGCGCTATCTATTATTCGGACTGATCTTTCGCGCTAGCCCAGTTGAGAACCCTGCCGACGCGGGTGTTTAACAGAGATCGGTATTTGGTGGCTCGTTCGCTTGAGATAGAGCAAGTATTGGCTAAAGCTCAGCGGACGCGAATAGTGGTAACCTTGGGCAATATCCACACCATAACGTTTCAGGATGACTGCCGTTTCGAGATCTTCAACCCCTTCAGCCACCACCATCAAACCCAGTGATTTAGCCATCTCCGTTGTTGTTCTCACGATATTTTGCTGGCGAGGATTACTCGTAATCCCCGTGATAAAGCTACGATCAATTTTTAATTCCGTAAACGGCAACTGCGAGAGATAAGTCAGCGAGGAATATCCGGTTCCGTAGTCGTCTATCGACACTTCAATGTCAAACTTTGAAAGCTTCTCTATCACTTCATTAAGCCTCACGTAATCAGACACCATGGTGGATTCAGTTAGCTCAAGCGAAAGAAGACCGGTTGGGACATTGTAGTTTTGTGCAATGTCGGCGATTTTGTCGACAAGATTAGGGATCGCAATATCTGACGCGCTGATATTGATGGATAAGCGACGGCTATAACCCAGCTCTATTAGCTTGCTTTGTTGATAGAACGCCCGCTTGATAACCCATATCGTCAGGTCATTGATCAAGCCTACTCCCTCGGCCAATTTAACAAACACCTCTGGCGACACTTGCCCAAACTTAGGATGCTCCCAACGTAACAAGACTTCTGACCCATGAATTGAGCCCGTACGCAGGTCAATCTGTGGCTGGTGATAAAGCTCCAATTCATCGTTGTCTATCGCCTTTTTGAGGTCCGCGACTAACGACATATTCAAGGTACGGTTAAAGTTATTCAGTGAATCATAAGCATGAACTTTATTGACCGTCATGGACGTTTCAGTGAGTGCCTGCAACGATTTATTGAACAGTACATCGGTAAGCTTACCGTCTTTTGGATATGAACTCGTTCCAATCGTACCCTGAATACGAATAGCAAAACTGTTGAGCTCTACATAACAATCGAGTTCATCAATCACACTCGACAAGAACAACGCCACTTTCTCATCATCAGACGACAAGACGATGAAACCAAAGTGACCTTCCTTGATACTGGCAATCCTGTACGACCGCGATTTTTGATAGCCCGATTCCACAACGTGGACAACATCGCTATCTAATGCTTCATCCAGTTTTTCGCATACCTGACCAACGAAATATCGTTTTTCTTCCGCCGACATATAGGGTGCTAGGCTTGAGAATCGACCAATTTCAAAGCAGCACAGGGTAAAGTTGGCGTTTCTATTGATCAGACTTTCGACCATCAGAGACAACACATTCGCATTGGGTGTTGCCGACATGGCATCGTGGGTGAGCTGATATACCGATTCTTCTCGTTGATGTCGAAAACGCTCAGCTAACGCAAGCGCCATACAAAGAACAGCCAGTACCGTACCGAACATCAGCGCATAACGTGTCAGCAGCGTGTATTCGATCACACCCGTCACAAGCAACGGCGGAAAAATACCCGCAACCAGCAAAGGAAGCCAAGAAAACAGGAACATCCCGCTCCAACGTCTGCCCACGTTCCAGCGCTGCCAAATAAGCACGCCGATTAAGCCGTAGAACATTGGTTGAATCGCAATTAAAAAAGTACCCGAAATGTGTTCTGGTAAAACAAAGGAAATCAGCATTAAACCGCTTAAGACCATGATGCCATAGTGAACAACTTGTCTAAGCAGAGACTGGACTTTGTGCACTCTCAGATAAAGGTGTGCAAATAGGAGCGCTTGTAAGAATAATCCAAACGTTAACGCGACAATATTATTGCTAAAAAACGTCTGTACCGCGGGTGGAAACAAATAGATACCAAAACCATGAACGGCACCGAGTTGTACTAACGCCGTCAGCACATACCCTGAGTAAACCAAGTAAACTCGTTCTTTGAGCGACAAAAACACAGCAAGATTATATACCGCAACCAGTAACATAATCGCGATGAAACCACCCCATACCGCATGAAGAAGTTGTGTTAGCACATGGAACTCATGCGCATTTAGCAGCCAAATAGGCATAACAGGTATACCCGTTGAATACACCTGTAAATAAATCGTTGAGCTTTCAAACCCATCCAACGTTAATGGTACTGCTGGCGGCATATCGACTTGCGTATAACCTTTTTGGACACTGTCTCCCAAGTGCCAACGCTTAACTTCTTGCCCCTCAGACGCGAACTGATAAATGTTGAGCCTGTCGATCATTGGCGTATCAAAATACAAGCTCAGATGACGATGATCTGCGCCCATATTTTCGACATTCATCTTGATCCAGTAAGATTTTTTCCCAAGTTGCCATGGAATGTCTTTCGGGTCATCAACACTTCGGAATATCGCAGATTCTTTGACGTAACCAAGAATGTGGCTATTGGTGCTATCAACAAAATACCCATAATTGACGTTGATGTTTTCTGCATAAGACGTCAAAGGAGGGAAAAGCCCTGCAAAACGGACCCCTACGATGGCGAACAAAGATACAACAAGCAATGTCGCATAAATCCAAAGCATCCGGTTAGGTATCAGGGATCGGAATCTCATGCCCCTGCCTCGCTTTGCAAGCGCAGGCTACCGATGAACCGATAAAACACGGAAACATATGGATTCGATAAAACGTTCATAGGCTAACCAACTAAAGTGCTGCTACATCAATAATATAAAGGAATCTTTTCACAACACGGTTCATGAGGGGCGATGTCATCGTTCGTATAACCACCAAAATAGCGATACCGGTATGTTTCAATTTAGATACGGATGACTACTTTTTCAAACACGAATGCAGGATGAAGCATAAATTTCATCTTGTTTTCTGTCGTTACTGACGCGAACAAATGAAATGATCGTGAACATTTGTTCACTCTGAAGAAAATCAGTAGACTGAAGACGAATAATTTAAAGTAGGACGTGACAATGAGCACCACGCGAACATTGAGCAGCAACTTTGAAAGCCTGCTAGACGACACGAATCTTCTTACTGAAATCGCGATTCTGTACTATCAACACAACACGACCCAAGAAGAGATTTCTAAGAAATTTGGTGTCAGCCGCGCGAAAGTGAGTCGGCTTTTACGAAGAGCTCGTGAAGAAGGCATTGTCGAAATCACAGTGAAATTCCACCCGGTTCACAGCGCACAACTCGAACAACGGTTGATGGAGAAATTTAATCTAAAACGCGCATTGATCGCCCTCGACCAACCCAGTGTGCAGGAGCAACGCACCCAAGTTGCCACACTGGTTTCCTCATTTATCGACGGCAACTTGCAAGACGGTATGGTTGTCGCCGTTGGACAAGGCCAAAACGTTGCGGCGGTTGCCGATCAACCCGGCATTGTTTCTCATCGAAATGCGCGTTTCGTTTGTGCCATCGGCGGCACACACAGAAGTGGCGACATCATTAACGCAGACCACATCTGCCGTCGCCTGGCTAAGAAGTTCGGCGGCAGCAGCGAGACGCTCTACGCCCCTGCTTATGTAGACACACCGCAGATTCGCGACGTTTTCCTTGGTCATCCCAATATCAACGAGACGTTAAACCAAGCCCGCAAGGCCGAATTTGCACTGGTTGGTATCGGTGACATGGACGAAAACAGCCACATGGTGAAATTGGGGTGTTTCTCCGCACGCGAGTTCGTTGAAGCCCGAGTTAACGACGGTATTGTTGGGGACATTGGTGGCTTCGACTTCTTCAAGTTGGATGGCAGTCGCGCCAATACACTGATGCGTGACCGTGTAGTCGGATTGGAAATGCAGGATTTAATCAACATTCCTAATGTGATCGCCATGGCCAGTGAAAGTCGAAAAGCGCTGTCTATTCTTGGTGCACTCAAAACCCAAACCATTGACGTGTTAGCTACCAGTGCAAGTTGTGCCATGGCATTGCTTAATATGGTTGATAACGAACAGTGACCCATATTTCTCTAAAATGCGGATTGGACAATATTTCAACATCCTTTCAACACATTTGGTTATCAAGGGTAAAATGAGTGAGATCGTCGTGAGATTTATCCGATCAGATCGTTGACTTTATCGCATAAAACAAGAAATATGACCCTATCATTTGCTCAGGTACGTTGCATTTGTTCAACCTGTTGCTGACATCGACACAAGCAGGTTGATAGAAATGTCACCGAGCAGCTCCTGACTGCAAAGCATTCATGGTGAAACTCTACATTAAAGGTCTAAAAGATGAGCACGAAACTCGAACAATTACGCAAGCTCACAACCGTGGTTGCGGACACTGGTGATATCGACGCTATCGCAAAGTACCAGCCTCAGGATGCGACAACTAACCCGTCTCTTATCCTAAAAGCAGCCCAAATCCCCGAGTATGCGCCTCTGATCGAAGAAGCGATTGCCTACGCAAAAACAAAAAGCCAAGACACTGAACAACAACTGGCAGATGCGGGTGACCGTCTCGCGGTAAACATTGGCAAAGAAATCCTAAACGTTATTCCAGGTCGTATTTCAACCGAAGTCGATGCGCGCCTTTCTTATGATTTCGAAAATAGCGTCGCTAAAGCACGCAAGCTGATCAGCATGTACAACGAAGCAGGTATCAGCAACGACCGTATTCTTATCAAGCTGGCATCAACGTGGGAAGGTATTCGCGCAGCGGAAGTGCTAGAAAAAGAAGGCATCAACTGTAACCTGACGCTGCTGTTCTCGTTTGCTCAAGCGCGCGCCTGTGCTGAAGCGGGTGTTTTCCTGATTTCGCCGTTTGTTGGTCGCATCATGGACTGGTACAAAGCAAAAGAGGGCCGCGATTTTGCCCCAGCAGAAGACCCAGGCGTATTGTCTGTTTCTGCTATCTACGATTACTACAAGTCTCACGGCTACAATACCGTCGTGATGGGCGCAAGCTTCCGTAACATTGGTGAAATTCTTGAGCTGGCTGGTTGTGATCGTCTAACCATTAGTCCTGACCTGCTTCAAACGCTGTCAGATGAACAAGGTGAAGTGGTTCGTAAGCTTTCTGATGATGTTGAAATTAAAGAGCGTCCAGCTTCGATGACACACGCTGAGTTCCTGTGGGAACATAATTCTGACCCTATGGCTGTTGAGAAACTGGCTGAGGGCATTCGCAATTTCGCCGTTGACCAAGGCAAACTTGAAGTCATGATTCGCGAGAAGTTGTAAGTTCGCAAAACACATTTTCAAGAGCGGCTATTGCCGCTCTCTTATTTCTTATATGATCCTGACCTACAGGTCTGAACATCATTTAATAAGGTAAGCCTAAGATGGAACGTAAAACCCTTGCCAATGCGATCCGTGCTCTAAGCATGGACGGTGTACAAAAAGCCAATTCTGGTCACCCAGGCGCCCCAATGGGCATGGCGGACATCGCTGAAGTCCTGTGGCGCGACCACATGAACCATAACCCGCAAAACCCTGAATGGGCTGACCGAGACCGTTTCGTACTGTCGAACGGCCACGGCTCAATGCTGATTTACTCTCTGCTTCACCTGACAGGTTACGATCTGTCGATTGATGATCTGAAAAACTTCCGCCAACTGCATTCAAAAACCCCAGGGCACCCTGAATATGGTTATGCACCGGGCATTGAAACCACCACTGGTCCTCTAGGCCAAGGCATCACCAACGCTGTTGGTATGGCGATGGCAGAGAAATCACTGGCAGCGCAATTTAACCGCGACGGCCATGACATCGTTGACCACAACACCTTCGTGTTCTTGGGTGACGGTTGCTTGATGGAAGGTATCTCTCATGAAGCATGTTCACTGGCGGGTACGCTAGGTCTTGGCAAGCTGGTTGCGTTCTGGGATGACAACGGTATTTCTATCGATGGTCACGTTGATGGCTGGTTCACTGACAATACACCTCAGCGTTTTGAAGCATACGGTTGGCATGTTATTCCAGCAGTAGACGGTCACGATGCCGCAGCAATCAATGCAGCGATTGAAGCAGCAAAAGCAGAAACAGGCCGTCCGACCCTGATCTGTACGAAAACCGTGATTGGTTTCGGTTCACCAAACAAAGCAGGCACACACGATTGTCACGGCGCACCACTAGGCGCTGACGAAATTGAAGCGACCCGTAAACAACTAGGTTGGGAACATGGCCCGTTTGAAATCCCGCAGGACATCTATTCAGCGTGGTCTGCGAAAGACGCAGGCGCAGCTAAGGAATCGGCGTGGAATGAGAAACTTGCAGCTTATGAAGCAGCTCACCCTGGACTTGCAGCTGAATTCAAACGCCGCGTAAACGGTGAACTACCAGCAGAATGGGAAGCGAAAGCGAGCCAAATCATCGCTGACTTGCAAGCCAACCCAGCCAACATTGCATCACGTAAAGCCTCTCAAAACGCGCTAGAAGCGTTTGGTGCCATGCTACCTGAATTCATGGGCGGCTCGGCTGACCTTGCGCCTTCAAACCTCACCATGTGGTCGGGTTCGAAAGCTGTCACAGCAGACGACGCATCCGGTAACTACATTCACTACGGTGTGCGTGAGTTCGGTATGACAGCGATCATCAATGGCATGTCACTGCATGGCGGCTTTGTGCCTTACGGTGCAACTTTCTTGATGTTCATGGAATACGCGCGTAACGCGATGCGTATGGCCGCGCTGATGAAAATTCAGAACATCCAAGTGTATACCCATGACTCAATCGGTCTGGGTGAAGATGGCCCAACACACCAGCCTGTTGAGCAAATCGCATCGCTTCGCCTAACACCAAACATGAGCACATGGCGTCCGTGTGACCAAGTGGAATCTGCTGTTGCTTGGAAACTGGCGATTGAACGTAAAGACGGTCCAACGTCGCTTATCTTCTCGCGTCAAAACTTAGCACAGCAAGCTCGTAGCGCGGATCAAGTAACCGACATCTCCAAAGGTGGTTATGTCCTACTGGACAGCGTTGGCCAACCTGAGGTGATTTTGATTGCCACGGGTTCTGAAGTTGAGCTCGCAGTCAACGCAAGCAAAGATCTGTCGGCACAAGGCTTCAACGTGCGCGTTGTTTCTATGCCTTCAACAGACACCTTTGACAAGCAAGATGCGGCATACCGCGAGTCGGTGTTGCCTTCTGACGTAACGGCACGCGTTGCGATTGAAGCAGGCATTGCAGACTTCTGGTACAAGTATGTTGGCTTCGATGGTCGCATTATCGGTATGCACAGCTTTGGTGAGTCGGCACCGGCTGATCAGCTGTTCAAAATGTTTGGTTTCACGGTTGAAAACGTCGTTGAGACAGCGAAAGAGTTACTCGCATAACTTCCAGCTCAAACATAAAAAACCCGCCAATTGGCGGGTTTCTTTTTATCTGCTCGCTTTGAAATTGCGCGACCAGAAATTACGCGAATTGCTTTCTACGCAACTCTCGTGAAAGACCGAGGTACAAACTCACACACATCACCAACAAGAACACCGCGAACGGCAACCCAGTAGAAATGGTTGCTGCTTGAAGTGCCCCTAAGCCGCCCCCCATCAAAAGTGCTATCGCCGCAAGTCCTTCAATGGAGCACCAGAAAATACGCTGAGAAACTGGCGCATCAATTTTGCCGCCTGCTGTAATTGTATCAATAACCAGCGAACCCGAATCTGATGATGTCACAAAGAAAATAATTGTCAGAATCATACCAAAGAAACTGATCACGCCAGTAAACGGCAAGGCTTCAAACATCTTGTAGATGGAGAGCTCTGGCTGCCAGTTGCCATTGGTGATCAAGTTCACCACGCCGTTGTAGCCGCCATCCATTTGATCCAATGCCGTCGTACCAAACGTCGTCATCCAAACGATACAAACGATGGTTGGTGCAATCAGTACTGCCAGAATAAATTCACGTACGGTACGACCGCGAGAAACACGAGCGATGAACATACCAACGAATGGAGACCAAGATACCCACCACGCCCAGTAGAAGGTTGTCCAACCATGGTAGAAACCAGAATCTTCACGACCCACCCAGTTAGACAAGGCTGGCAACCAGCTGAGGTAATCCACGGTGTTTGTCACAACACCTTTAAAAATGAGCATGGTTGGGCCTACAGCAATCACGAACACCATCAACATGCCCGCCATCACCATGTTGATTTCACTCAGGCGCTTAACACCGCCGTCCATGCCACGATAAACCGACACCAATGCCGCTAAGGTGATCAGCAGAATCAGGATAGATTTTGTTTCAATACCCGCATCAATACCAAACAGATAGTTGAGTCCTGCTGCAATCTGGTTCGCACCTATACCAAGCGATGTTGCCAAGCCAAACAATGTCGCCAGTACTGCCATGATATCGATGACGTGTCCCCAAACACCCCAAACGCGATCACCCAGCAACGGGTAGAAGGCGGAACGAAGTGTCAGCGGCAGACCTTTGTTGTAATGAAAGAAGGCCAACGCCAACCCCACCACCGCATAAACTGCCCACGCGTGAAAACCCCAGTGGAAAATCGATGCTGCCGTACCAATGCTTCGTGCCGCCTCAGAGCCAACTTCTAAGCCTAATGGTGGGTTAAGCGTATGGTTCATAGGCTCTAACACGCCATAGAACATCAGGCCAATGCCGACACCTGCTGAAAACAGCATGGCAAACCACGCTGGATAGGAGTAATCAGGTGTCGCTTCATCCCCACCCAGTCGAATTTTACCGACTGGCAAAAATGCGAGCACCAAACAAAAAATTAAAAATATGTTGGCTGAAATCACAAAGAACCAGTCAAAAGACTGGGTGATTGCTGGGCGCAACCACCCAAAGAACTCTGCGGCTTGCTCTTGAAATATCAGCACACCCAATACAAACACCACCACCATGATGGCGGAAATTGGGAAAACAGGGTTGTGGAAATCAAGCCCTAGTGCGTTAACGTTATCTTGACCAACTTTATAATCAGTATTGTATTGATCGTCATTATTCACTTCCGATGTTGAATCACTCACAGCATTGCCTCATTTTTTCACTCCCAAACGCCACCCGGTTGAGCAGTAATAGCAACGCCCTTTCTCACGCCTCGTAGAGTGAGAAAGAGCATTCATTAAATACACCGCATAATGATGACCAATAGCCCTTTGAAAATCAGATAAAACCCCGTTTCATCCCGATTAATGAGCAATCGGTCAAGAGCGTAATGTAAACGCAATTGAATATCTCACTTTAGAGATGAACAGAGTTAAAATTGAGAATTAAAAACAAAGCGGAGACCAATAGGAAGTACCTATGGTCACGATAATGGCAGGGTTTCACGGTTAAAATGTGTTTAAAACCGCCAAAGAACTGCTCATTCAATCAGCCCTCATCAAACACCAAATTTAAACCCACCAAATGGTAGTTTATTCGTACCTTACAGCACACAACCTAAATATATCGCCTCACCATTAGCAAACTCTGAAATAGAAAATCTCTCCCACCTTTAAATTTTTTATGCCTCGTCCACTCATCTATCACCTCTTAGACTGGCTCCATCAAAACGTTTAATTGGAGATAAGCGATGTCGGACACCAAAACAGCGAGTCAGGGATACATTGAACGCAATGTCGACTTTAGCGTTCCCGTCATCATTAAAGGTGGTGAATTGCCTTTTTCTGATACACCCATGGTTGGTGTTAAAAGAATGATGTTCGAACGACGTGGCGACGAAATAGCAAGACGTGCTACTTCTTGCGTTCGTTACGAACCAGAAAGCTTCTTCAAACCGCACAGCCATCCTGGCGGTGAAGAGTACCTCGTCTTAGACGGCACATTCTCTGACCAAAATGGCGACTTCTCGAAAGGAATGTATGTTCGCAACCCTGTTGGCTCAACACATCAACCATTTACTCACGAAGGCTGCGAAATTTTCGTGAAACTCTCGCAAGTGCCGGAAAGTGAACCTGACTACTTTTATCTCGACACAAATACGGCGACATGGGAAACGATGGCTGACGGTAAAAGAACACTTCAGTTATGGCAGTCGTCTCTTGAATCGAGCGCGTTGCTAGATTTGCCAGCAGGCTTTAATAGCGATGTTGAATCACACTCAGATGTTAACGAAATTTTCGTCATCTCTGGGCAAGCTATTGTCAACGGCGAACACTATGCCGACCACTCTTGGATCCGTTTCCCCGCCAATACACCCGTACAAATTTATTCTGTCGATGGCGCGCGGATTTATCAAAAAATTGGCAAAGGCGAAGTTCGTACCTAACCCAATAAAATCACAATCGTAATGCTAATTAGCAAGGAATCGTCGGATAGATCCGACCAAGGAGAAGTCATGCTTTCTGAAAATAGAATCACCCTTTTTGAAACGACAGGGTTCCCTAACCCAGCCCGTATTCGCGCAGCTATAGCGGAGAAATCTGCCCTAAATGATGTCGATTTTGTCGAAATTGATGTTATGAATCTCGAACATAGAACTGATCAATTCTATGCCATGAACCCAATGGGTACCGTACCTGTTCTGCGCACCGCCGAAGGTGAGTTCATTTCCGAGTCCACAGCGATCACAGAATATATTGATGCATTCTTTGCAGGGCCGTCGCTAACAGGAACAACACCTCTAGAGCGTGGGTTGATCCATATGATGCAACGCCGTGCCGAATCAATGGTGCTTGATGCAGTTGCTACCTATTTTCACCACGCCACTCAAGGACTAGGCCCTCTCATTGAGAAATATCAATGTAGTGAATGGGGCAACCACCAAAAGCAGACTGCATTAACAGGCTTGTCATATTTCAATGAGCACTTAAATGAACATTCGTTCGTCGCGGCAGATACTTTTTCAATGGCAGATATCACGCTGTTTTATGGGCTCGCGTTCGCAGAATTTTCCGGGCTAAACATTCCTGCAGAATTGACAAGTCTTATTGCTTGGCGCGAAGAGATGGCCAAGCGTCCTTGTTTCTCCAATCAATAAGGAAATGTATCACCATGAAAGTACATCCATTCTTTCACATAGAAACAGGCTCTTTAACCTATGTTGTGTCAGACAGTGGGCTTGCGGTGATCATAGACCCCGTTCTTGATTACAAGGACGGGGAAATCCTGTCTACCCATATTGATGAGGTGTTGGATTTCATCAAGAAAAAAAGCCTAAAATTGCGATACATTCTTGACACACACATTCATGCAGATCACCTCTCTGCTACCGATTACGTCAAAAAGAAAATGGGTGGGAAGACAGTGATGAGTAAAGGTATTCATCATGTTTTTTCGTACTGGAAAGACAAATTTGGACTAGAGAAACTGGCTAAGTTCGATTTTCTTGTGGGGGATAATTCTCGCCTGCATTTTGGTACAAAAGTGATCGAAGTGATGGAAACACCGGGGCATACACCTGCCTGTGTCACCTATCGAATTGACGACTGCATATTTGTCGGTGACACTTTGTTTGCACCAGACAGAGGCACATCGAGAGTAGACTTCCCAGGAGGAAGCGCTGAAACGCTCTATCAATCAATAATGAAGATCTACGCGCTACCCGATAACACAAACGTTTACCTCTGCCACGATTATCCACCCATAGGTATCAGCCCTACAAGCTGTACACCATTAGAGTGGCAAAAAAAGCGAAATGTCATGCTAAACAATCAGGTATCAAAAGATGAGTATGTGATGATGAGATCGGGAAGAGACAAAGTGTTAAATGAACCGCGACTATTGAATATTGCAGTGCCCTATAATCTGACGTTTAAACTACCAACATAAAATCAATATTGAAAAGAAGAAACTTAGCGACGGTATTGCCGACTATTTAAGTCGCAATACCCCGCTCGCTTAACTCAGTGAGATACTTGTGAAAGGAGCCATCGCCGAAAAGCGATAATTCGCTGGTCTGTATCCAACTCATTTCGCCAAACTAAGTAGTAGCAAAAACTGGACGGGTAACTGCTCGTTTTACGATCGAAAGGGCACACCAATTGCCCTCTTTCTAATTCATCCACTACCAGCACCCCTCTCGCTAATGCTAACCCTTTTCCCCTAATGGCAGATTCCATCACACTCGAAAAATTGTTAATTTTTAGACCGTGCATTCTTTCTGGTGCAGGAACACCCAGTTTTTCACACCATTCACTCCAAGAAGGATATAAATGGCTAGAGGTCACCGAATGATCATGAATTAAAGGAATGTGATCTAGCGTTTCAGGGAGACCAATCTCTAATTGGTATTTTTCCATAAAGTCAGGGGAACAAACGGGAAATACATCCTCAAACATCAAATGCTGAACACTCAAATTTGGCCATTGACCCATTCCATACCGAATCCCAATATCAATACCTTGAGTGCTGTAGTCGACGAGCGTCACGTCTGTTTCAACATGAATATCAATATCAGGAAAGTCATTCTGGAAATCATCAATTTTTGGCAACAACCATTTGGACGCGATTGAAGGACTTGCCGACAAGGTAATGACTGTCTCCCCACTTTCCTCTTTTAGCAGGCTTAACCCTTTAAGAATATGGCTGAATCCACGTTGGATCTCTGGAAATGCCCGAATTGCTTCTTCCGTCAAAGACAGACGAGAAGCCCCCGATGTCGCACGTATAAATAGTTTAACCCCTAACCATTCCTCAAGCTGCCGCACCTGTTGTCCAACGGCTGCAGGCGTTACGTTGAGCTCCTGTGCCGCCCCTGCAAAACTCAAATGCCTCGCTGAAGCTTCAAATGCTTTAATGCCATTAAGGTGTGCAACCCTTTGCACCTTCTGCTTGATATAGTTTCTTTTAGAAACATCCATTTACCATCAACCCTAAAAATCTAATATCGATGACCTATCACTCGACAACAAACCTCTTTTATAGGCATCTTTTTTTAACATAGACAACAATTTGCATTAACGCACATTACTGCCTGCCTTTACGTTTTTATTCCACGCCGATTTTCGGTCAATGAACAGTAGCGAACCATTAAAAATAGTGACTTTATATACAACTTGACGAGCATTGAAATGATAGGCACACATCTCCACCTACCCCATCAAAGACGAGATAAATAACATCTGGAATGGCATGCCTCCTGAATTTCAGCGACTCTAGTTACACCCAACCGGCTCAAATTTTGGAATGTTAAACCAATTACATAAGGTAATGCTAAAGTACCATTTATGAATAGTTAATCCATAGAGCGCAATAAATGACATCCGTCTTTATTTTAAATCAATGCATCTTAATAAAGATTGCAGCAACCATATCAAAACCAAAAAATACGATTATGTATATTAATTATTTACACTACCATTCAATAACTTAGATTAAAAACTTAATTCACACACCACCAATACTAACCCGATATAAAAACAAAACAAGATGAATGGCAAAAATCAATATAAATTTCGCGTCAAAATAAATTTGGTACTAATTTAATCCCAAGTAACTAACAACGCATTAATCCCTCTCTTTTATTAAGGAGATATTAAGCGCATAAAAAGCTTCCGACACAACAAATTGTGGAAAATAGTTAAACAAATCAGATAGTTAAACCAATAGTATAAAAAACAGACACCAATTACACAAAACTAATACATGCGAATCTAAAAATGACAACCTTATATTTCTAATTCTTTTTTAATTAAAATTTAAAAAAGGAATAATCGAAAAAATTAATGTATTACAAGTAAGACTTAATTCGCTTTTCTTTTACCCCCTCCAGGTCAAATATTAACCACAACTGTGCACCTTCTTCACACGAAGCGCAGATCTGATCATCACGGATATCGATTTTGGAGCAAACTAAACCATGGCAAACATCATCAAGGGAACTGAAGGTAAAGACAGAATCATTGGAACAGCCGGTGTCGACATTATTTATGGCATGGGCGGCGATGATTATATCCAAGGAAATGGCGATACCGACTACATCTACGGTGGCGACGGGGACGACACAGTGATAGGTGGAGACGGTGCCGATGAAGTTCATGGCGACGCGGGCAATGACTGGGTACGAGGCGGCTTCACCGATGACAATCTATTCGGTGATGATGGTGACGACCTTGTCGAAGGTGGACTAGGAAACGACACATTGCACGGAGGCAACGGAAACGATCGCCTGTTTGGTAACGAAGGTATCGATACCATTTATGGCGATGACGGTGATGACAAAGTACGTGCTGGCGACGATAACGACATCGTTCACGGCGGTCGTGGCAAAGACATTCTCTTTGGTGATGACGGCGATGACACTTTAAACGGTGACGATGGTGACGACATCCTTTGGGGTGGCAAAGGCACAGATACCCTCGAAGGTGGCGACGACAACGACGCACTTTGGGGTGGTATCGGCAATGACCTGCTATATGGCCAAAACGGCGACGACAGCCTTCATGGCGAAAATGGCAATGATACATTAAGCGGTGGCGCCGGAAATGACAGCCTCTACGGCGATGCTGGTGATGACATCCTCTCAGGCGGAACGGGCAATGATTCCCTTTTTGGTGGTAACGGCGTTGATAGCCTGAAAGGAGAGGATGGCGACGACACACTCTATGGCGGTTTGGGTAACGACCAACTTGATGGTGGCAACCACAACGACATACTTTACGGGAATGAGGGCGATGATGTTCTGACTGGCGGTGCTGGCGATGATGTTCTGACTGGCGATTCTGGTGATGGCACCACGTCAGGCCCCGGAGGCGCAGTAGAAGTATCGATCCCAGGCGAAAACACAAACGCCGATTCTGACGGCAATGACACCCTTCATGCAGGTGACGGTGATGACACCCTTTATGGCCAAGGCGGCAACGATAAACTCTATGGAGAAAGAGGAAACGACAAAGCCTATGGCGGCAATGGAAACGACATATTGGTTGGCGGCCTTGGCGACGACCTCCTCGATGGTGGTGATGGCGACGACAAACTCTACGGCCAAGCGGGCGCAGATACCTTGGTCGGCGGTCACGGTAACGATCACCTCGATGGCGGCGATGACAATGACATGTTGTGGGGTGGTATCGGTAACGACCGCTTAGAAGGCGGTAACGGCGACGATAACCTCCAAGGCCAAGACGGCGATGATGTTTTGATTGGCGGCTATGGCAACGACCACCTCAACGGCGGCACGGGCAACGACTACCTCGATGGCGGTGACGACCACGATGCACTGTACGGTGAGGATGGTAATGACGTACTTTACGGTGGTAACGGCTGGGATTGGCTGTTCGGTGGCCGCGGAGCAGATGAACTTCACGGTGGAAATGACCACGACAAGCTATACGGTGAAGACGGCGGCGATAAACTTTGGGGTGACGCTGGCAACGATCAAATGCATGGCGGGTTTGGTAACGATTACCTCGACGGTGGCGACGGTGATGATGTTCTTCACGGTGAAGGCAACGAAGACACCCTTCTAGGCGGTGCAGGCAACGATGCACTGTATGGCGAAAACGAAAAAGATCACCTTTATGGTGGTGACGGAAATGACTACCTAGATGGTGGCAATGACGACGACAAACTGTTTGGCGAAGGTGGTGATGACACCCTTGTCGGCGGCCTTGGCAAAGATCATCTTTTTGGTGGCGACGGAAACGACACACTTTGGGGTGGAGACAATGTTGATTACTTAAAAGGCCATTACGGTAACGATAAACTCTTCGGCGGTCGCGGCGCTGACACACTGCACGGCAATGACGGTAACGATGAGTTGTGGGGTGAAGACGGCGATGACACCATTGAAGGCGGTGGCCATAACGATGTGATTTATGGTGGTAACGGCGGCGACAGGCTCTTTGGCCAAGGCCACAGCGATATCATCTATGGCGGTAATGAAAATGATTACATCGACGGTGGCAATGACGCTGATAAGCTTTACGGTGACGCAGGTAATGACACCATCGTCGGCGGCACAGGCAATGACTTTATTGCTGGTGGCAGTGGCCATGATGTACTTTGGGGAGGGACTCACGCTGATACCTTCTATTTCGACGGCGCGTCTGGTCACGATGTGATCAAAGACTTTAATCACCGTTGGGAGGGAGACAAACTTCAAATTGATGATTCTTTAGCAACGAACATTGGCCAAATCTCAACTTGGCAAAATGGAGCTAACTTAGAACTCTATTTTAAAGCCAGTGGAGATGTGATTGGGCAAATCACCCTAGAGAATTTCTCCTCATCACAATATGGTGACGATATGTTCCAATTCGTCTAATTAATAAAATGGCCCTGCATTATATGCAGGGCCATTTTATTGCCCACATATAATTACACACAGTACAAGGAGGTGAAAAACAAGGAAGTTCTAATTAACTAATTAAACAATTAAACACAGAGCAAAAAACACAATAAGTTTATTCTCATCTTTTCATATCATTCCTGTTTGAATAATATGAGGTGTACTTTTGCTCAATACTTTCACAGTAATAAGTTGATACTGGAGTTAAAGTAATGTTAAACCGAAACATTAAGAAAACAGCAGCACTTGGCGTGCTAGTGGCTTCCACTGCCTTTTCTGCTGTGTCTGTAGCTGGACCCGTACACAATATAACTTTGGACAACATGGGGGATCCTCTGTGGTGGGTTAACACCCCCATGCAAGGCGTAGGTACTCTCAGCCCGCGCACAAGTTCTTGGGCAGCTTCAGATGTTCGCACTCGAACTGATAAGTCCGGTTCGCTTAGGCTTCATCATATTACCCAAGACGGCACTTGGCTTAACGGTCAAAGATTGAGAGCCGTTGATGTTAATTTGGAAACCACCGTTGCCCCTGCTGATACACAAGCCTCAGGGGATCTGTGGGGATTAATTGCTGGTGTTTCAAATGGTCAAAACCGCTGTAAATTCTTTCCTGACCTTCCAATTGGGGGCGTTTGGAATGGGTTGTGGGCAGGACACTCAGCGTCTATCGGTGTAGGAACTCCAGGCGATATCAATTTCGGCGTCAGCCTTACTGTGGGTACTGAATGTGACGGCGTTCACAATGGCTATGGCGTCAATGTTGCTGCTGGCGCTAGCGTCTCAAGTGGGCTTTTTGATGCAATCAACCTCGCAACAGCGCCACTGCCTATCAAGGTCACAGCTAACATAGGCGCCGGCGCCACTGTAAAAGGTTCAATGGGGGGAGGCTACACAGGCTATTTCAATGGTGTACCACACCCCTACTACTTTTACAGTCTTAGAATGCCAGAATATGGCTACACCCAGCTTGAGACATCGGCGCACCAGAATTTTGGTGTGAATGTAAAAGTAGGCATCGGTATAGGTGTTGGTATTGGCGGATCCGTGAACACGGTGAAAGCGAAAATACCCGTGAGACTTGAAGGCGGTATCACGCGAGATAATAACCCAAAAAACTGGAAATTTTACGTGAGATCTAATGCCAACAAAGCTCTGAATGCGTTTGGTGGGAGTATTAACGCAAGTATTTGGTATAGTCTTCCTCCTCTTAATGGAACATTATGGAAAACCACACTTATTGACTGGCCAGGAATCAAAATTTCGAGTATCACGCTATTTGATAAATTCGTTAAAGGAAAAATCATTGTTAATAAAAACACCGGTGATTCAACCTTGTATAACGTACGTAACGCTTACTAATTAAACACACCAAATAAAGCATGTGTCGAATAATGACACATGCTTATTTTCGATATCACATGAGGTTTAACACAACATGAAGAAGTCATCCATTTATGTGTTAAGTACATTCTTTGCCATTTTAGCGTTCTGGATATTCACCTTATACAGTGAAGAAAATATTCAAACTGGCAAAGTAGATGAAGGTAAAATCACAGCGATTATTGATAAAAAGACCCAATCCAACTCAGACATACCTTCCACTCCAATAAATAATAACCCAATAAAAAATACTGTTACTCATAATGATAGCCAATACTTGGGTTACAAGATCACAGTAGGGACCAAACTCGTCACAGATCTGGACAAGATTGAAGAGATTAAATCGCTAACAACCTTTGATATTGTCTTGCAAAAAAGCCAGTTCGCAGAGTCTAATCTAAAAGGATTGGTGACGAATCTGAAAATTGATAGCGCCTCTTTTGGCGATATCAATGACAACAACCCTCTTGGATTCACGTATTCTTATGAGGGACCGCAAATATACAGAGATGTCGATCTTTTAGGTTTAGATCTATCACACCCATTGGGTATCACTGCCTATGTTCTATCATCCATTTCTTACAGTGATTCCCCCTCGCCTATTATTTTTCAAGAGCCTAGCAGAACCGTGGAGTACACCTATCAAATAAGCGCTAACGGCGACAAAGCTTCTCGTGTTATGCAATCTATCATTCCAATATCTCAAACGGATGACACAGCGAACCTTAGCAGTGATTACCAGGAAACTTGGAGCGCGAGGTTAAATACAAACAAGCGCATCGCGTCAGCAGCATCACACGGAACACTCTCTGCGACATTGTTGCTCCCTGTAGAGAGCCGCAATGATCAGGCTAACAATGCTGATGTCACATTGACACAAGAAATATTTATCACCGCCACCCAATTCACACCTTCTAACGTTTCGTTTCCTGATGATCTTTTCGCCTTTAATGCCAATAAAAAATTCAACACGGCACTCGTCGCTAGTACGAACAATAAGATTATCGAGTCTGATGAAACCTTCTACACAGAGCTAGACAAACTTTCTACCTCTTTATCTTTCAGCGATTCGATTATCGTTGGTGAATACCTGCTTTCCTATAAAACGGTAGCGGAAGTGAAAGGTATGCTGTCAGACGACACCCTAACTGCGCTTGAGCGCCAAGCGATTCTAATGGCGATTCAAAATGCAAATAAACCAGAATCAGAAGTATATTTGTCTTCCGTTGTTATGGACGCTGAAGTTCCAGATAGATTTAGAAATGCAGGCATGGTTAATCTGGCACTGGTTGAAAGCTCAACGCAGATCACACTCAATGCGCTTGACGGTGTGATGCAGCAAAAAGAAGCCCCCTCTCTGGTTGAAACCGCGCTTTACAATATTGGCAATCTTGCCCGCAGTAACCCTGCCCTAGCCAACGAAAGCAATGGCATCATTCTGGATATTATTGATAGAAGTGCAGATGGCTCCAGAGAAAAAGTGGTCGCACTAAGAGCTGCTGCAAATTCCGACAATGACGTCTTTACCTCAAGCTTTGTTAAATCACTGGAATCAGAGGCCATCAACGAACGGTACGCTGCGGTTGAAGGCGCACTTCGCCGTGAAGGAGGGAAAGAAGAGGCGCTCAATCGTTTGGTTAAAGAAGATAGCGCCATTGTGATGATCGCTGCGGCTAAATATTACAGTAGCAACGAAATGCCAGCTGCCGAGCAAGAAAAATTTTACGAGAGACTAGTTAACGAGACCAACCCTGAAATTCAAGAAGCACTCACATCTGTTCTGCTCAGCGGCAAAGGTGGGGGACCAAATAACACCACATTGAAAAAGCTCGAAGAGCTGGCTCAAACATCCGGTCAGCCGGGTGTTAAAAAAGTGGTTGACATCTATAAGAATGATTTCCACCAGCAGCAATTGACGTCATCACAAACCACACCACAATCACAGGACGCATCAGCATCAACAACTAACTAAACCTTCGACTAACGGTACCGAAGGCCCTTTACTCATCCAACAGCGACAATTAGCGAAAAGAAAATCTATGCAAGCTAGCAACAAAAAATCCGTCGTTAATCGCTGATAGAAACGGCATGTTAGATGTGTAAAGACATCGAAATAACAAATCGTATTAGGCCCTTAAAAAAAAGCCATAAAAATCAAATAAGGACAGTAAATGATGGATCATACTTCAGCAGAAAAAGCCAACCTGACGCTTATCAAAACGTACTTCGCTTCACTCAAAAATGGCGACATGGAGACCTTTGCCAGTCTTTTTGACAAAGACGTTGTTTGGCATCAACCCGGCAATCATCCCTTTTCCGGCGAAAAGCATGGCTTTGAGGAAATAGGGCAAATGGTCGGCGGCATGATGAGTCAAACGGCAGGTACATTTGTTGTCTCACAAGACGGTGACCTAATGGCAAATGGTGACTTAGTGTCTGCTCCCGTTTCGTTTAGTGGATCTAAAGGCAGTGCCTCTATTTCAATGCAAGGCAGTGATTTATTCCTTATAAAAAATAATAAGATCGTTGAAGTGTGGCTGTTTTCTCAAAACCAAACAAAAGAAGACGCCTTTTGGTCTGCTTGATAAAGGGCAAGAAATTAGCTCAATAACCCTCACCATTAACAAGGATGTTGATAGGCGCACTATGGAAACAAATACCGCGAATAGAAACACTAAGCCTGTTGTTGTTATCGTCGGCTTTGGCAAAGGCCTTGGGCAAGCTATTGCATCTCGATTTGAAAAAGTGGGCTACGTCGCTGTTGGTATAAGCCGAACAAGCCCAATGATTTCTGCAGATACGACCATACCCGCGGAGGTCAATAAAGCCTTCGCAAAAATAGAAGAACAGTTCGGTACACCCGACACCGTGATTTGCAACACAGCGATGTTAACCATGGGTCCTTTCCTCTCAACCCCTGCGGGTGTCTTTGAGCAAACATGGAGAACCGCGGTAATGAGCACATTCAATGTCGCCTCCGCCGTCTTACCGAGGATGGTGAGAGCAAAACGCGGTACCTTGATCGTCACCGGTGCGACGGCAAGCATCAAAGGAGGTAAGAATTTCAGCGCGTTTTCATCCGCCAAATTTGCACTGAGAGGCTTAACACAATCACTGGCAAGAGAGTTTCAGCCTCAAGGCGTTCATGTTGCGCATGTTTTAATTGATGGCATTGTTTGGTCCGAAAAGAGTCGAGAACGGTTTCCCGAGCTTCAAGAGGAAAATGCAATCTCCCCAAGCGGCGCTGCCAACCTCTACTTTACTTTGGCGACTCAGCCAAAATCTGCGTGGAGCCATGAATTAGATCTTCGCCCTTACTCTGAAAATTTTTAACGAGCGATCTCAAAGAAGATGGAGATGGAGATGAAAACCCACACTGTTATCGTTGGTGGCGGCTTAAGTGGCCTTTATGCTGCGTATCTTTTAGAGCAACAGCAAGAAGACTATGTGTTAATTGAAGCGAGAAACCGCTTTGGTGGCAGAGTCTTATCGACTTCACTCAAAGATACAGACGCAGAAACAAACCCCGACGCACGAATAGAAGGTCAGGTTGATCTAGGTCCGTCATGGTTCTGGCCCACCATTAATCCGCGCTTGGCCGACCTGGTTAAAACATTTCAACTTCGCCACTACAAACAATTTTCTACCGGTGCGTACCAAATGGAGTCCCAACGTGGGACACCACCACAATCGATTAACCTTGGTTATGAAATCATGCCGGATTCACATCGAATTGAAGGCGGAATGGGGGCGTTGGTGGAGGCCCTTATGTCTCAACTTCCAGCCCACAAACTTCAACTTGAGTGCACCTTAACCGACCTTGCCAGAATCAATGACAACACCTATCGCCTAACAACAGAACACAAAGGCGTTCCTACAACGTTGGAAGCGAATTGCATCATTTTTGCTATGCCATTGAGGCTGGTGAGCAAGACCATCGCGTTTTCGCCACCTATGTCGCCAACGCTGCAGTCAACCTTTAATAAAACCGAAACGTGGATGGCCTCTCATGCCAAAGCCGTTTTTGTTTATGACACACCATTTTGGCGTGGAAAAGGGTTGTCCGGCTCTGCATCTAGCCGCGTAGGCCCGCTCGCAGAAATTCACGACGCGACACCAGAAATGAACGGCAACGCCTCCTACGGCGCTTTAATGGGATTTATGGGTGTCAATGGCCCTGCAAGAAAAACAGCCGGTGATGAGGTTTTGCGCAAGCTCTGTTTACAGCAACTCGAGAGAATATTTGGCCCTGAGGCCTCAAATCCCATAACCGTGCATTATGTTGATTGGTTTCAAAACCCCTACACAGCAACAAATGAAGATCAAGCCATGGGCTCACACAGCGTCTATGGATTTACGCAAAGGGACGAGAGCTACCCCAATGTGTTTTACGCCGGTACCGAAGCGGCTCGCGAGTTCGGAGGATATTTAGAAGGCGCGCTCGAAGCTGCGCAAAATGCTGTATTGCAGCGGTCGCGGGAAAAACACGACAAGTAAAACGTACCTATCTCTTAGCCAGTCGACTCAAGATGAACTGAAAAATTATAGGTTCATCTTGAGCGAAATAACCTTCAGATACTTCGGCTAAATATCGCTTTTGGATCACAACCAAATCGATTGCCGCCCTTTGTTCCTCGAAGCAATAAAAGCACAGCAAAAATCAACCCACCCACCAACGGAATCATGTTTATCAACATCCACCATCCTGACTTGTTGATGTCGTGCAGTCGTCTGATCGTTACACCGAGTGATGGTAATAGCGTCATCCCCCACCATAACAATGAAGCGTTAAGATCCGTGATATTGAAATTGTGTACGCCCACTGAGGCAACATCCAACAAAACACAGAAGGCCAAAATCAAATTTTGAGTGAAAAAGTAGCCGAAATATTCCTTTCTTCTCGCCCTTCCATAAAACGTTGCATACTTTAAATAACCAAGAAATAACCACTTCATTTGTTTTCCCTTACTGCTGGGGTATCTAGGTCAAAATCGACTAGCACGCTAACAAAGCATAAGGGTAGAAACGGGGATATATCCCTCATAAACACAAGTGGCTTCTGCACTTACATATTAACTCTCAGTATTAATACGTGATCTTATAAGTGGCAATTCATACAGTTGCATTCTCATTCTCGGACATAGGAAAAAATGAGACATTTTTAACGCAGTGAACGTTCAATTAACAGCAAGCATAAAACAAAAAGCCAGTCGCGAGGACTGGCTTTTTTCGTATTAAAAACAATAAATTACCCGCCGAACGTACCGTTGTTGCCGTGGCTGGCTTGATGACATTTAGGGTCAACACCGAAGCGATTCTCTCCTTTGGTACCTTCAAAGGCCTGCATAATAAGCAAAGCAATTACGCCAAAAGGAACGATACCGAGTAGTGCCCACCAACCAACGCGATCAGTGTCGTGCAATCTGCGCACCGTCACCGCGAGAGTCGGAATAAACACGGCCACCGCATACACCATGCCCAGAGTGCCAATACCAGCTTCGGCATTAAAAGACCCGACCCATTGGTCGACAAAGCCCAGTGCAAAGGAAACCAAAACATTGATCAAGATAAACGTCCAGTATTCCTTTCTACGCGCTCGCCCTTTAAATAATGCGTATTTCTTAAGCACCCCAATATACTCGTTCATTGTTTTCTCCAACTTCACTCATCACTCATCACTCAATGCAAATGGCACTTTGTACCATATCGTTACTTTACCAAAGAAAACGGCCCCCTAGTCATCTCTCGATGCAGGATCTTGACTCGCTCATCAGATTCATTTTGATAAGAAAAATCGATGTAATCGTGAATATCCAATTTTCTCGCTCAATGCACATTTCCCATGTTGCCAAACCATGAACAACATGAGTAACTAACCTACCGAGAAAAACCCACGGACGTATCACTGAATGAGAAAGCTAGGCCCACAAACGAAGCAGCACGCAGAAGAAAAGCCGTCTCGCTTAGTGGCATGGCTGCCTGTCTTTTTGGCCGTTATTGCGACAATGAGTTGGGCAGGTAACATCACCTTGGCCAAACTAGTGAACGCAACCATTCCGCCGATGGGGCTGTCTTTCTGGCGTTGGACAGTGGCTGCGGTTGTACTCTTTCCCTTCGTCTATAACCCCATGCGCGCACAGTGGCCGTTGCTTAAGCAACATCTCGGTTTGGTACTTGTCCTCGCATTGCTTGGTGTCGCCGGATACAACAGTCTTGTTTACATTGCACTGGAAAATACACTCTCGACCAACGTCGTGATCTTGCAATCTACTTCTCCATTGATGATTTTACTGGTGCAGTTTTTGTTGCTGGGCCACACAACAACGCTTAAACAAACGATCGCCATTGCTATCTCAGCTATCGGCGTGCTGCTGATCATTACCAAAGGTCAGCTCATCTCGGATTTTTCCATTGGTCAAAGTGAGCTTATTGCCCTGTTCGCCATTCTGGTATGGGCGACTTACTGCGTATTGGTCCAACGTTTACCGGAAGCGCTCAAAGGCTTACCCATTCTTGGCTATACCGTGTACATCGGCACGGCAATGATTTTCCCCGTTTATCTTGCTGAGTCTGTGTTTATTCAAACCATGCCTGTGTCATTCAATAGCGTGGCGATTTCCCTCTATACCGGAATCTTCGCGTCTGGCATTGCGTTTTTCTGTTGGAACAGTGCGGTAATGAAGATGGGGGCGGCACAAACTGGGCAATTTATGCACCTCATTCCGGTGTTTGGCATTATCTTTTCAATGCTGTTACTCGGGGAACGAATGGCTGGCTATCACTATGTTGGCATTACCTTTATTGTACTGGGGTTATTTATTGCTCATCTCCCTTCCAGAAAGCAACAACTCTCTTCACCACGATAAACACTGACCTGAAAATGAAGATTGAGTCACACCGCGACATTCCGTTATAGTGACGCCCAATAGCTACTAGGGCGTATCAACATGCTACATATTTCTCAAACCGTCTCGATCCCAGATGACGAAATCGACATTTCGTATATTCGTGCACAAGGTGCAGGTGGTCAGAACGTCAATAAAGTGTCCTCTGCCGTACACTTACGTTTTGATATCAACGCCTCGTCTTTGCCTGATTTTTACAAAGAAAGACTGCTTGCGCTGAAAGACAGTCGCATCACCAAAGAGGGTGTGATTGTGATAAAAGGCCAGCAATATCGTACGCAGGAAAAGAACCGCGATGACGCACTTTCACGCTTGCAGGAAATGATCAAAAGCGTGGGTATTGTTCAAAAGGCGAGAAGAGCGACCAAGCCGACTAAAGGGTCACAAAAAAGACGTGTTGATGGCAAAACACTACGTGGAAAAACGAAATCAATGCGTGGCAAAATACCATTATAAAAAGGCCAAGCTTGCGCTTGGCCATTCTCACACCGTCTTCGCAATACGTTAACGGTATTCGTCTTAAGTTCCGTCTCCATCACCTCCATTTCGAAGACACTCATCACAACGTTTTATTGGCACGCTAAGGCCTCAATACAAACAAGCCTTCACTGGTCTGATGTCACACAACGCAAATCGTATTCACACCGTTACTTGTCACTCCTCAGCACTTAGTGTCCAATCAAATAGAATCAATAAGAGGAGTTTTACGTGTCTCAAGCCCACTTCAGTGATTACCCACTCGCCCAGACTCAAGCCATTGTCTGGAATGATATGGATGCCCTCCAGCACATCAACAACACCGTATATTTTCGCTATTTTGAAGATGTTCGCGTGGTTATGCTCGAAGAACTGAACGTATTTGATCACGTCAAAAGCCACAACATTGGCCCTGTTGTGGCGTCAACACGCTGTGACTATCGCGCCCCACTGGTGTACCCCGATACCATCACGACCGTTTCATGGGTCGAAGATGTGCAAAAGAAGCGCTATACCATGAAATATGAAATCCACAGCCATAACCAACAGCGATGTGTCGCGGTGGGTGAAGCATTAGTGGTGTATTGTGATTTCAGTGACGGGAAGAGCTGTGCCATTCCAGAAAAGACCGCTAACGCATTACAGAAGTATCTTTTACCAGAAAACGCCGAATGACATCTCCCAGAGCAACGCTCACATTCCACCAGCTTCGTTCAGGGTATGAGGCCGATAAAACATCGGCGTTGACCGATGCGCTTTTGCAGGGTCAGCACCTTGTTATTAAAGGTGCATCGGGATCAGGGAAAACCAGTTTATTGCGCGTGATGTGCGCACTGCAACCCGCGCAACACGGTCATATTGCTTACCAAAAACAAACTGTATCGGTTCAAAACTTACCTTGGTGGCGTCGTCAATTTTGCTACCTTCCGCAAGAACCCGTGATGGGTGCGAACACCATCGCGGACGTTCTCCGATTACCTTGGTCGTTACAAGCAACCGACAACCTTTTGCCAAGTGATGAAGAGTGCCAAACCACACTCGCGTGCCTGAACCTTCAACACGACATGAACCAAGACGTAGACACCCTTTCGGGAGGCCAAAAACAACGGCTCGCCATTGCCCGTGCATTGTTACTGGATCGACCCGTGTGGTTGATGGATGAACCCACATCAGCGCTGGACGCCAAAAACAGAGACAGCTTGATGACGTTACTAAAAACACTTCCCATTATTACGGTGTCTATTTCACACGATCCTGAATGGATGAACGCTGCAAGCCACACCTTCGTGTTGGGAGATCATCATGAATGAAGCGTTGAACATCAACAGTTGGGCGCTTGCGGGGTTATACCTGCTCTTTATTATTCCGTTGTTTTTTTTTCAGCGCTGGCAACTAGGACTCAGTAAAAACCTAATTTCAGCCGTGGTGCGCATGACGCTGCAATTGGCAGTGGTTGGTTTGTACCTGCAAACGTTGTTCGCTTTCGCCAATATCTGGCTCAATACCTTGTGGTTGCTCATCATGATATTGGTGGCGAGTGGCACCATCTGCAAACAAGCCAGCGCCAGCTTAAAACAGCTCATACCACCAATATTGGCAGGGCAACTTCTCGCCATGTCGCTGGTATTGCCGGTATTAATGATTGGGGTGATTCAAGCCGAGCCTTGGTGGAAAGCCCAATACCTCATTCCCGTTGCTGGCATGTTGCTGGGAAACGCATTGTCAGCCAATGTGCTTGCTCTGGAACGGTTACTTACCAGCTTAAAAAAGCGACACGCCGAATATCAATTCTATGTCGCGTTGGGAGCACCTAATCCGAGCCGTCCATTTTTGCGTGAAGCTCTCACCGCTGCATTGCGACCGCCTATAGCCGCCATGAGCACACTCGGAATCGTTAGCCTTCCGGGTATGATGACAGGTCAAATACTCGGAGGAACAGAACCCCTGCTTGCCGTGAAATATCAACTCGTGATTATGGTGGCGATTTTCATCTCAGTGTTTGTTTCCGCAGCAACCACGTTGTATTTCGTCAGCCGACGCTTATTTAATCGCTACGGACAACTAACCTCAGAATCACGGTCTAAACCTTTACCTTGATTTAGCGTCCCTTGAAATCTCTCATCTAACCATAAAAGTGGCGCACTCTGCTCGGGAGCGGAGGTTGATGAAAAGAGCCATCGACGCATGGATAGGCATTGAAATATTCAACAATATTAATCTTTATTACAAAATCAATAACCATCAATAGATAAGCATTAATTATAAAGAGCCGATCGACTTACAACATATAAGACAAAAATATAATTAATATTATCAATTGATAGCAAAAAGCTATCGATTTATTACACACTTTAATTTTTTTAAAAAAATATATATGCATAACTTTTTCATAAAGTTAACGCTAAATAAAACCTAACAATGACACCACACAAAACTTCCTCGCTTGCAATTAACCTCACATGCCCTATCTTAATTTCCAGTAATTATTTAAAAGTGAAAATTAAGTGATTGCTAATGTAATTGCCTATATAAAATATCATGAGGATATAATTATGACACACAGGAAGCTGTCTACACTCTCCCTTTTCATTGGATTAAGTATACTCGGACATTCCTCTGCGCTTTATGCCTATCAAGCGCATTATGACGACAATGACATTGATGAGATAATTCAATCTTTACAAAAAAAAGAGGTACATTCCGACTACAAATTATTTAGCCTCACCCAGCCTGAAATTACATTTGGAGAAATCAATCAAGAAGGGTATGAAAATGCCATAGCCATCTATCACGAAGGAAACGTAATAATAAACGGCAACAGCGTTGGTGATAAAGAAAATCTTCAATCCGTTATTATTCATGAAGGATTTCATTCACTCAAACCGGAGTTATCAGAATCAGAGGTTGATATTGAAGCAGCCTTGTATGCGGAAAAAATGGGCATAAACTATCTTGCACAACACTCTTATGATCCTATTTCAAGTGATGCTTACCGCCCTAGTATGCCGAATATTTTCAAAAATAATCTCGTACGAGGTTTGTGCCGTTCAGGTACAGGTACTGCATTAAGCGCGTTTGGGGCTTTCGGTTTAATAGGTTTAGTTGAAGATATCTATAATAGCTATATCGGTGGTACAGCGGTTAGCCAAGAAAGCTTTAATGCCGCCAAAGGGCTCGCCGTTCCTCTCTCTTGGGCAATGTTTGACTATGTCTTAGGCAATGCACAATGGGTTCACGGTTTTCCGGGAAGCCATGCCAGTGATGGTCAGCGAATCAATGATATGTTACGCAGTATTCCGAGAGTGGGCAGCATCATCGCCGATACGTTGCAAGTAGGCGCGTTTTCGGAGCGTGTGCTTCGTGAAGAACTTGGACTCATGATGTTTGTGGGTGCTATTGGTACAAATGCAATGATTCAAAAAGTCGCAGATAGCGACAATGCCACAGCGGCAGCATGGCCACTAAAAATCGTCGATACCGCTATTTGGGGTGGCTTAAATGGTATGGTTGGCGAATTTGTCAGATATAAAAATGGCGGTACCTACACTGCCCTGCCCGCATCGTATCATGAGTCTCTCGTTCCATACCTTGGTTCACAAAAATGGCAACTTCTGACCTCATCTATCAACTGTGGCCTTGCCGCGTATGCGGGGAATCAAGCATGGGGTGGCTATGCAAAATGGCAACCCGTCACTAAAAATTCAACCACCTCTGAGTATGCAAGTAGCGCTTATGGTGCTGCTGCCGCATACATGGGGACATGGATAGCCGTTGACGGCGTATTTAAATCGATGCAATACGGGATAAATGCGGGCGTTGCAGGTTTTAGAGATGTGGTTTGGCGTAATTTTGTCCAATCAGGCATTGGACTCATCAACCTCGCTTACTCCGTTGAATACCATCCAGACGCACTCCCAGCCGATACGGATTACGGGGACATACCTGACGTCACCACTCACCTTCGCAAAAAACGCTCAACCTCCATAGACATGAGAACAGCGAGAATGCGCAAGATTTTTCATGAACTGCAAATATCTAAATCTGAGGCACTTGCAGCATGGGAAAGAGTCACCGCAGCCCCTATGGATCTGAATAATTTTCAGAAAGTTGACGTGACGAGGCTGGAACAAGATCTTGCATTGGAAAACAGCCCACATAATACCAAAGCGACGGGTGTCACCAACAAGACGTTGAGCCAATTAAAGACGCTTCAACTGTCACATCTTGCCAAAGAAGCTAAAACCGTCACCAAAGTGCTGACAAGAAATTACGCGGACTGGCGGGCGTGGTGGAATGCCAGCAGTTGGGAAAACCCCGTATTTTGCTCAAAAGATGGCGTACTTGAATACGGCCAATGGCTATCGAATGGAGGGAACATTACCGAACATAACTGCGGAGTTAACAGTTACGGTGATGGGGTTAACGCTGTACTCAAGTTTAACGATGGTTCGATGGCAATGGGTATAAACGGACGCACCATAAAATCAGGTGAAGCATGGACAATAGGCGCTAACGGAGGAACCGATTGGAACGGATACTGGGGGTATGCATTTTTCGACGCCCAGGGACGCCCTACCGCAATGGCCTTTACGAGCAAGAATTGGGCGAAATGGGGCGCTGGGTTTAGTTTCCTTTATAAAAATGGTAGCTGGGAATATTGGAAGAATGATAACTGGATCTCATCGTTTTCGGATGGGCAGTCGCTCGATCGTAACGCGCCGAGATTCAATATTCCCGCGCTTTAATGCAATAGGCTTATGTCTTCACGAAGAAAAAGCACGAGCATAATATAGAGCGTCAAAAATAGAAAAGGTCTGCCCACAATGGGTAGACCTTTGCTCGTTTAGCGCTACCTCCCAGACACCTAAAAATCGCGGATTCAAAGTATCTTTAGGCTGTTTGGCTTTCTTTGACTATCTCAACACAAACTGTGAGACACCTTGCTTCAACACACCGTTCGATTTGAGCCCTCGTCATAGTAAATGATGTCCAGTAACTCTCCTTTTTGCGTGGTTAAGCGCTTACTGATTGGCACCACTGAATTCCGGATCTCTGCCACAATCTTCTTGATGTCACCCAAACGGTCATGCGTAGATAATGCCAATTGAAGCACTTCGTCCTCCACTGGCAGCTATTTGCACCTCAGGTATCGCAGTCTCCTAGGCATGATGACAGGGCAAATCCTCGGCGGCACAGGCCCGCTACTTGCTGTGAACAATACCAACTGGTGATCATGATAGCGACTTTTTTCACCGTCACTCTTTCGGTTGCCACCACCCTCAAATTTGCCAGCCACAGCGCGTTTGATCGGTTTGGGCAACTGAAGCTTTGAGCTTCAATCAACGCTAATCAGTGTCGGTGAGCCCCCATCACGCACACCGCTCTGAACGAATCGATATACACAACCCGATCAAAAAAGCCCTGACTAAATCAGTCAGGGCTTTTCATTCATTCGAACAATCACTTTTTACTTACGACACCAAGAGCACCAGGCCAGGTAACAGTACAAACACGGTGGCAAGGTAGCCAACAACAGTCAGTTTCGATTTCACCGCATAGTCAGCAAGGGTCTCCGCACACTTAACAGGCAGATCACGTAGGAATGGCAGCCCATAAATCACCACGATGCCCAATACATTAAATGTGAGGTGGACAAGTGCAATTTGCAGGGCAAACACCGCGTTGTCGCCCGTCACAGCGGTTGCTGCAAGCAATGCGGTAATACAAGTACCAATGTTTGCGCCCAGCATGAACGGATACACTTTACGAACAGTCAGTACGTTGGTGCCTACCAAAGGCACAACCAAGCTCGTAGTGGTTGATGAAGATTGAACAAGAATCGTCACTAGCGTGCCTGATGCGATGCCATGAATAGGACCGCGTCCAATCGCGCTATTAAGGACTTCACGCGCCCTGCCTACCATCAGTCTTTTCATCAGTTTGCCCATCACTGTAATCGCAGCGATAACCAAAAGAATGCCGAAGATAACCAAAGCAATACCGCCAAAGCTTCCTGGCAGCGCTTCAAATACCGATTTGGCACCATTCACAACAGGCTTGGTGATCGGCTTAATGAAGTTAAAGCTCTTCATGCTCAGGTCGTCAGCATGCATCAGTGGAGAGACGAGCCAAGCTGATATCTTCGCTAAGAAGCCAGTCATCATTTCGAGAGGAAGGAAGATAGCAACAGCAATAAGGTTGAAGAAATCGTGTACTGTTGCGCAGGTAAAGGCACGACGGAACTCATCTTTACAGCGTGCATGACCCAAGCTGACCAGCGTGTTCGTCACTGTTGTGCCCACGTTGGCACCCATAACCATGGGGATAGCTAACTCGACTGGCAAGCCACCCGCCACCAACCCAACAATGATCGACGTCACTGTACTGGATGACTGAATAAGCGCTGTACCAATAATACCTATCATCAAACCCGCTACAGGGTTAGATGCAAATTCGAACAATTCTTTCGCGTGATCACCAGCAGCCCATTTGAAGCCGCTGCCAATCATTGAAACCGATACCAGCAGCAGATACAGCATGGCGATAAGGGCAGCCCACTGCAGAGCGCGTTTGGTTGGAGCTTTGGACTGAGGTCCTTGCAGTGCGTCAGATTGGATGCTCATAACTCGTTTCCTGATATGTAAGTAATTTGTCAGTTCGCAGGCATCGTATGAATGTAATGTGACAAAAATATTACCAGCACGTTTAATTTGAATGTTTTTTGACTTTTTCGTGACGAGTTTGTGACCATCCAATAGAAAATCTCATCTTCACGAATCATCTCGCTCATTGATGAAGTGCAACCCCTTTCACTTGCGTATCTCCACTTCAATACGCAACCTCAATACGTAACAAAGCCAGCATTAGCTAGCTTTGTTAACACACGTGAAATTGGGGTGAGCTGATGTCTTGTTAGTAACCCATGGCTCTTGCGACAAACGCACGAGTACGATCATGTTGCGGGTTATCAAAGATTTGCGAAGGGGGCCCTTGTTCCACAATCACGCCGCCTTCCATGAAAATCACGGTGTCTGCAATATCACGCGCAAACTGCATCTCATGGGTAACAACAATCATGGTCTGTTTTTGCTGAGCCAGTTGCTTCATGACAGACAACACTTCGTCGACCCATTCAGGGTCAAGCGCGGATGTCGGCTCATCAAACAAAATCACCTCGCCTTTGCACGCCATCGCGCGCGCAATGCCGACACGCTGCTGCTGACCGCCAGAGAGCTGCGCCGGATACTTATGAAGGTGGTCCATCATGCCCACGCTCTCAAGTAGTTTTCTGGCTGATTCTTCTGCTTGTGCTTTAGGCTCTTTCCAAACGGTAATCAGAGATTCCGCCACATTCGCCAGCGCCGTTTTATTAGTAAACAGCGCGTAACTTTGAAACACGAAACTGCTCTGTTTGCGTAACTGATGAATGTCAGACTTGGTGGCTTTTTCTGCAGTGACGCTAACCCCACCAATTTGAATGTCTCCGGTTGTTGGCGTTTCGAGAAAGTTCAGGCAACGCAACAGCGTGGATTTTCCGGTGCCCGATGGCCCAATAATCGCCACAATCTCACCTTGATGAATGTCAAGGTCGATGTGCTTTAGCACTTCTACGTCACCAAAGCGTTTGCTTAACCGTTTGACACTAATCATCGCGCATACGCCTTATTCAACCTGACTTCCAACATTGACTGAACCTGGGTGAAGAAAATCACCACCAGCCAGTAAATCAGTGCGACGGCCAAAAATGCTTCAAAGAACTTAAAGCTCGATGATGCTTCCATCTGCGCTTTCGCCATGATTTCTGCCACACCCAGCGTAAAGGCCAGCGAGGTACTTTTGATCATATCGATGAAATAGTTCATTAGCGATGGCGTCGCGACACGTGCAGCCTGAGGCAAGATAATGCGTCTCATGGCTTGAAGTTCAGTCATACCAACACTGAGGCTCGCTTCCAGCTGGTTCTTATCAATCCCCATTATGGCGGCGCGAATGCTCTCGGCCATGTACGCAGAGAAATGAAGCGAGATACCAATGACCGCCGCAGTAAATGCATCCATACCGACGAAAATCGGGAACACTTGTGGCAGACCGTAATACAGTAAAAACAATTGAACCAGTAACGGTGTCCCTCTAAAGAAAGAGATATACACCACCACAATCGCATTCAATACGTTGACTCTGAACACCCTTACCAGTGCGAGAAACACCGATAACACCAGAGCAATCGCGAAGCCTATCAGCGACATTTCTAGGGTGACTCCCAGATACTTTACCAGTATCGGGAGCAGCGCTAGCATGTAGTCAAAATCGAAGCCGTTCATTATTGAGTAATGTCAGAGTCGAACCATTTCTGAGAGATTTCGCTTAGGGTGCCGTCGGCTTTCATCTCGGTCAGTGCTTGGTCAACTTTGGTTTTAATCGCTAATTTTTCAGGCGTGTTCAAAAATGGCATCGCGTTCTGAATCGTCTCGAACGGTTCGCCCGCCAGTTGCAATGGCAAGCCAGACTTTTGAATAAGCTGTGCCGAAGAAACGCGGTCCATGATGAAAGCATCAGTACGGCCTAGCGCCACATCTTGCTCAAATCCAGAATCATACGTGATGATGTTGATTTCGTTTTTCTTGTCGTAGTTACGCAGTAGTTGCTCAAAGTTACTGCCAAGGTTCACCGCGACTTTCTTGCCTTTCAGGTCATCAATACCTGCGATGTCATCACGGCCTTTACGAATCACAACTTGCGCACCATCCAAAACGTAAGGGACGGAGAATGCGTACTTAGCAGTGCGCGCTTCGGTGATGGTAATTTGGTTACTGATGGTGTCGATATGGCCCGCTTCTAACATGCCAAACAAACCAGAAAAACTCGATGTCACGAATTCAACGTTATAGTCAGCACGCTTACCAATCTCGTTCCAAACATCAATTTCAAAGCCCTGCAGTTCATCCATTTTCACAAAAGTGAATGGGAAATAACGGCCAGACATACCCACTTTCACATCGTCTTGAGCCAGTGAAGCAGTAGCGGTAACGCTGGTTGCCAAAGCAAGGGTGGCAAGCAAAAGATTTTTCATTGAAGACATTTTTATTACTCCATTTTTTTGATGTCGCCAATGTAACCTAAGTGAAATTTTGTAATAAATAACGAAACGATCTATTTAATACTCTGTAAATAAGACATTTACTGGCCTTATAGTTTGCAGTATAAAAATCGAACGGTGTTTTTGACTAAGATGAGCCCAATTCACCCATATTTATTCACTCCAATAAGACTGAGAAATAAAAACAATCGCCCCACTTAACCGTTAATGCTGCTTCCGTCGACAAATGCAGAGCGTTACGCACAAAAAAGCGGATGCCGTTTAGCACCCGCTCATGTTGTCTAACAGCCATCACTAGGAACGAGAAGCGCGGCTCCCCGGCAGAAGATCAAGAAGGGCATTTTCAGCTTCAAAGATGGCATTGTTCTTTTGCGCATCTAATGGGCTTTCTTGCAACGACATCGGATCCCATCCACTGCGCGGCGTTTCAAAGAAGTTGCCACTGTAGATATGAATGCCGCCCGTAAATAAATCCGTCGGGTTCAGCACCGAATGAATAGCATTAGTGTCCATCGACAGTACTTCACCTGGCGCAAGTGTCGCCGCCCCTACCGCGCAGATTTCTGATGCTGCTTGCTCGTCGTTCCGACGCCAAAAAATATGATCTTCCCTTCCTTCATATACCCCCACCACCGCCCAAAGGTTGTGGTTATGCGCAGGCATGGTCATTTTGGGTGCCCAAACAAAATGAAGAATCGTGAATGCATCCGACACATACAACGTTTCATAGCCAGCACGGCGAGCTGGTTGAAGCACTGCGGCGACAGAAGCAGGGTCTCGTAAGCTCTCTGTAAGTATGTCCACAATGTGTTTCTGCGGGTTTGGCTTTCCAAACGCCGATTCACATTCCTTGATCAGTCGCGCTAAATCAAATGCCATTTCACTCTTCCTTGATGCGTCGTTCATTCATTGTAGATCGTAGCGCGCCAGCCTCCAGTCACAGAGAGAAGAATCACCGTAATCACACGGCAAATAGTGTTAATAAGATCACTAAAATCAAGGATATGTGATTGCCTTCTCAGTCAGTTCAACATGCAACATTTCTCCAGTAAAGGGCTTATTTGTCCAATATCTTAAGCACCAGACCGAGCGCATAATCAGGCCATCTCCCTACAAATCTAAAAACATTAAACAAAGGTCTGAACCATGAAAACTAACTTAGCAGAGTTAAAGCGTCACCTACTCACCGGCACCAGCCACATGTTGCCATTCGTTGTTGCAGGTGGTGTTCTACTTGCTCTATCTGTCATGCTTGGCGGTAAAGGCGCTGTACCTGAAGGTGTGTTCCTTGAAGGTATTTGGGACATGGGTATCGCAGGTTTCACCCTGTTTGTTCCTGTTCTTGGCGGTTACATCGCTTACTCAATCGCAGACCGTCCAGCACTAGCTCCAGGTATGATTGGTGCTTACCTTGCTAACCAAGTACAAGCGGGTTTCCTAGGCGCAATCATCGTCGGTTTCATCGCAGGTTACGTTGTTCTACAACTGAAGCGCATTCCTCTTTCTAACAAGCTTAAAGCGCTTTCTACCTACTTCATTATTCCAATCGGCGGTACGTTCATCGTATCAGCACTGGTTGTTTGGGTAATCGGTCAACCTATCGCTGGCTTCATGGCGTTCATGAACGAAGGCCTGCAATCCATGGCTGGCGCATCGAAAGCGGTTCTGGGTGCAGTGCTAGGTGGGATGACAGCATTCGATATGGGCGGCCCGATCAACAAAGTCGCAACCCTGTTCGCACAAACTCAAGTTGGCACTCAACCTTGGTTGATGGGCGGCGTCGGTGTGGCAATCTGTGTGCCACCACTTGGCATGGCTCTAGCCACTTTCCTTGCGCCTAAGAAATACTCTCCAGAAGAGAAAGAAGCCGGTAAAGCGGCAGCAATCATGGGTTGTATCGGTATCACTGAAGGTGCAATTCCCTTCGCAGCCAATGACCCAGCACGCGTTATCCCAGCCATCGTTGCAGGCGGTATCGTCGGTAACGTTGTGGCCTTCATGGCAGGTGTGCTTAACCACGCACCTTGGGGTGGCCTGATTGTTCTACCGGTTGTTGAAGGTCGCATGATGTATGTCATCGCGGTTATTGCAGGTGCAGCAACCACCGCGCTCGTTGTGAACGCACTGAAAAAACCCGTTGCTGACCGTGAAGAAGAAACAAAAGCAAACACTGAAGAACTTGAACTGTCCTTCGACTAAGACATGTTTAGCTAAAACCACGAATTAACGGAGCGACGACCTCCAATAACGTTGTCGCTCCACACTGAACGAATAACAATAAAAGTGTAAAAGAGAGATTGATGATGAAACTTATCGGCGTAACTTCTTGCCCATCTGGCGTTGCTCATACTTACATGGCAGCAGAAGCACTGGAAACCGCGGCTCGCGCAAAAGGCTGGGACGTTAAAATTGAAACTCAAGGCGCCATTGGCGTTGAAAACGAACTTTCCGCAGAAGATGTTGCATCGGCAGATGTGGTTATCCTAACCAAAGACATCGCCATCAAACGAGAAGAGCGTTTTGCGGGTAAGAAGATTGTTCGTGTCACCGTTACCCAAGCGGCAAAACAAGCCCCTGACATTATCAGTAAGTTAGAGAGCATGTTAGCGCAAGCTTAATCATTCCAGCGGAGTGGATGCCAAACCCACTCCGCCTTCTTCGTTTTTACCATCCGTAAAGCTCCACTTATTTACCTACCTTCTTACATCGCTTTACGCATTCGTATTCAATAAAAGATAAATCGCCATGCACATCAACATTACTGAATCACTCACCCATTTTAACGGAAAGCTTGTCGCCATTTGCAGCAACGAGAGCACGCCACCGGAAGGCGCATATCAAGTCAATTTCAACCGCCTTGAAATTATTCTTGAGGGAGAATACGACCTGATTGTGGATGCCAAAGATGGCTGTAGCCAGCTAACGCTGAAACAAGGAGAGATGGTTTACATCCCTTCCAATGCCTGGAGCAAGCCGACGTGGGAGAAGCCATGCAAAATGGTTTCTGTTCTGTTTGGCAAACATCAGGTTGGGTTCAGTTTTGTGCAGTACACAACAGAGGGAGGGTTTGTGGACGTGCAAAAGCACGCGCTTTCACTGCCATCATCCATGGCCTTGGAACATGTGCTGGACGCTCTCAACTGCATGAGTGATAAAAGCCGCTCGAACGTAATGGGAGAACACCTCGCCAATGCGCTGATTCTGTATTGTCTCGAATTGCTAGACAACCCCGTTCAAAGCAAAATCAGCCGCAGTGAAAAGCTTTACCGCAGCATGTGTATTTACGTGCAAGAGAACTTCCACAAGGACATTACCCGTGTTTCCGTCGCCAACCGATTTGGTGTGTCGTCCGCCCATGTTTCACGTTTGTTTAACCAAGAAGGCTCGGTGAAATACGCTGACTACGTGACCTATGTTCGCCTTGACCGTGCCAAATTCATGCTGAAAAAATACAACTTTAAACTAGAAGAAATTGCTCATCGCTGCGGGTTCAAAGACACGAACTATTTCTGCCGCGTGTTTAAGAACAAAACAGGTAAGACACCAAGTGGGTATCGATTAGGGGCGGTTTGAGGCCCGAGGTTAGCAGTCAGAAGTCAGAGATGGCTACCCCTCCCAGATTTAGCTTTATCAGCGAGGAGTCTAATGTGGTTTCCTAATGCATTGATGCTAAACCAATTACCGAATCATTGACGACGGTTGATAAATGAATGTTGCGGTAGTACTCTTGATTTAGGTTAGTTGGAAGCCTACCTCGCCAAAGCAATCGTACCAACGCATAAACCAGAGTTAATCAGCATTTCACTCACATATCATCCCACAACCCATAGCGAGTAGGTTGTATACAAGGAGGACGATATGCGTCATCAAAACAATCCCGATCTTCAACTGTGGCTTCGCGAAGCCAAGTTTCTACAAAAAGCCGCTCAATCTGATTCACTGGCACAATCTCTGCCCGTGCTTAGGCGTTTGCTTGAATCTAAAATATTCACCAATATCACCTTGCCAGAACTCAAGCGTCACTCCGCCACTATTCAACGCAAGCATCTACTTCATATGTTGGCAGCCGAGAATGGACAGAGCTGTTGGGCGGACTTTAAGAAAATCGTTTCAACGGCTCCGAAAGGTACACTTCTCCCCTATAGCACCGAACGGCTAGATGCTGGTTACTTGGTTCAGTGGTTCTCGTCTGTTTCGGAGGCACAACGCTATACCGAGCAACACCGTGGAAAAGTGGTGAAGGTGGGCAGTCAGGCAGCCGTAGTGCCAGAATAATAGAAAACTTGGCGTAAACGGAGGGGGATCCTCCGCTTTTTCATGAGAATTAAATCGGTTTTGTCCATTATTTAGTCGACATGTTGCTATAGTCGGCACTTGGTAATAGATGCCAAAGCAGTTGTACAAATATCTCAGGCACGTCACAGGATACAGTTTTATCAGAGCATCATGAAAATGTGCTCAAAGAGACCAAGTTATGAAATTTCCCATTTTCGTGAAGCGCCCACCAATCTCCTCCGCGCCCAACAACTGCCACTAGGCAAGGTTTTTGGTCACGCAAACTCGATCTCCAGTTTTTGAAGTCGATACTTGAAGGGTAAGGCTGATCTTGAGGATGAGTATGCCACTCGCCTAGATAGTTACTAGTTCCGCCAGAACGTCGGTTAACTCCAACAATCGCTAATTGGTGATGGGAACACTGCCGAATGAAATGAAAGCGCGAAGCACGGTCTTCAGGCGAGGGAATAGTTATTTCTTTAACTACAAAACTTTCCCCTCTTCGTTCGCCAATCAACACTCCACCCGCTTCGAAGGCTGTAGGGCTAATTTGACGTAAAGAGCGCATAGCGTTAATTGCGAGAGGCTCAATTACTACGAAACGCGTACCGTTAGAACCTTCTACCTCGTAAACTAATTCAATATCACACTGACTCAACGAACTTTCCCTCTGCCGCAAACTTTACAATCAGTCCATGGTTCGAGAATTAATCGCTTCTGGGACTTTGTTTTTTCACTCGTTATCTTGGTATAAGTCCACTTGTGTTTCGGTTCTAATGTATTCAATACAGCTTCAACCACCAAAGCAGCAGAAATCACGCTGACATTTGCGTCGTAGGGGGTATAAGTGCTCCCACACGAATATCGAGAAGTATCAAAGTCTGGCTGGCCGACTTCAGCATTTACCAATTTATCTAGACAACCATAGCAAGCCTTGCCGTTGTCGATAAACGCAATTGACTCTTGACCCCAGCGATGGTTCAAACCATGGATAATAGTCGGCGGATTCGACTTAATTTCTCTAACGGCACCAGCAAGGGCTAAACTCACAGGTACGCGTCCAGTTGCATCTACTACCACGTCATATTCTTTAAGATTTTCTGGGAAAATCTCAAAATCTTCCTTCTTAACGTAAACCGACACTGGGTGTAACGCATCATCCTCGATTAATTTCGCTAGTCCATCCGCTTTATTCCAATCAACGAAACTAGCAGGTAGACGATGGCGACCTAGGTTACCAATGCTCAATCTATCTGAGTCATACAGCGTTAGACTGCCTTCAGATCCAACTCCAGCTCCAGCCTTAACCAAATATTCGGCTACATAACCACCAATAGTTCCGCAACCGATTAGCGCGATACGTTTGTTGCGTATATCACCTATCTCTGGTTTAGGTCGATTTCTTAGAAATACCGCATTGCGATCAATGACTTCAATACTAAGTCGAGCAAAAAACTCAACCGCCTTAGAACTACGGATAGGCGCAATCATCGAACGAACAGACCGTTTCTTACGATGACTCCATGATTGAAACAATTTCTGGTACTGGGAACTAAACGTCAGTTTGAAACCAATCTGGCCTTCTCCAATTATTTGTAGAATAACCACCGTTCGTTTAGCCGATAATTTCACTAGCTGGAATATAAGATTATCGTGGGCACTGCGGTCTGCTTTAGCTAACCAGTCGATTACATCAGCGAAGCTAAGTGGTGGCCAAACAGTAGTCGGAGCCCAGTTATTTCGCTTAACCGTTACAACAATAGCTGAAGCATCTTCCGAAGTGGAATTTTCACCCCGCAACTCCAACCAACGTCTGCGTTCATCTGGCTCTGTATAGACAACAAATTCGGTCGTCTCTTCAACATCACGGCCTGTTTTAACCTTAAGTGAACAGTATTTAATGATCTTATTCTCAGTCGGCAACGCTTCGAAACTAAATGCTCTGCAATGTCCTTCCCAATAATTGGAGAACTCGTTTCGGTATTCTTCTGGATTAGCATAGTTATCAACAGCAACATTTAACGTTTTAGTGATACTGTTATCGATAGCCGCAGCAAAGCTTGCACCATCTAGTGGATTCCATTGACTCTGATCGTTATCTGCAAAGCATAGGAAGCCATTATTGCTAATATGAGGTAGTGCAACCTCCTTAAACTGAACTGGTTTTTCTAGTATAAATGTGAGGGGTAACTTTGTGAGATCTTGTTGAGTACGGATCAGCAAAACTTTAAAGTCACCTAAATGGGTTACATAGCGCTTAACGAACTTAGTTCCTTTATGCGCCCTAAATCTCTCAGGCAGCTGGCGGGCTGGCGGCTGTAACCACTCAAAGCCCGCTCGTAACAAATAGCTTCTAAACTTCAAGTTAGCCACTCGTCATTGTTTTTTCGATTTCGGCAGGTATACTTTTGTCTGCTGGCGTTGCATAGACAGGAGCAGCAAAAGTAGAATTTAGCAGCGTAGTACTAATCCCGCGCTCTCCGAAGACGTGGCTCAAGTATCTAGACGCATCTTCTCGAGTTTGGGCTGTCATCGCGGCATGAAGAAACAATTCCAACTTTAATGCTGCTTCTACCATGTTGCGCTGTTTCTCGTTGTGTTGGCTACTATCTGGGAACAAAGGCCGCTCATCAGATGGATCAGGGCTTTCGACACCAGCGTTGAACTGTTTAGCAAGGTTACTTGCCACTGCATTGATCGCCAACCCAAGGTCTTTGCCGTCAAGAGGCGATTGACCAAGGGTATCTACGGCACACTTCATCAAAGCAATTGAAGATGGACCACCACCATTTTCCCACGTAACGTCGCGCCATCCTTTTAAAAACCGGCAAGACAAACGTAGGTGCTCACCAACGTCATTTACAGACTCCGTAAACCATTTTTGAACTACTTGTGGGTCTGACTTCTGCCACTTTTCACTATCTCGACGAGCTAAGTGAACAGAGTTAGGATCTAACCGAGTTTCATCTGATAACCAGAATTCGTTACTATCCGCAAATGATTCATTACTCCCCCGTGCATCCAAACTCTCTTTCATCAGGACGAACTTCTCTTCGGGAATAGCGTACATAGGTACATCTAAATGAACGTTTTGATCTGCAATATGAATTCGCGCACAAGTTGGTTTAGTATTGTCGAATACCCAACCGTCATTCTCAGCCGCCAGCGACTGCAGGGCGGTGTCAACAAGTGCAATCATTAGTTTATGCGCTAACGCTGGTGCATCTTCGAACATTTGCATAGGAAAATAGACGCCATCGTCGATATCCATTTCTTGCGGTGGCTTACGATACGGCACATTAAGTGTTTTGTATTGAAAGCTCCCTTGAGTCCAAAATTTCGGACGAATCTTTAAAAACGCACGACGCTGTTCGTCATCAAGATTAGAAGCCAGTTTTACCAGCGCTGCCAACATATCATCACTAACATGGTCAAAGCTTCGTTTTGCTTTAATTTGCTGGCGTAAATAGATTTGAGTGTGCTCATCAGGCGATAATTTCTTAGCATCGCGGAATATATCTTGCGCCTCCGAAAAAACATTGCGGATTTGAGTTCTAGCTTGCTTACGTAAACCCTTCAAGAATGAAATCTGACTATTTGACAGCTCTAACTTCGACAACAGTCCTTCGTGACCGTCACTTAGGTAACGGTGAATGCTCCATTTATGCTGGATTGGCATGATTTTTATCCTCCGGATGAACGAATTTGGGCGCTTTATTACTAAAGAATTTTTCTTGTAGATTCAAACTAACGTCGGCTATAGCTTCGGTCGCTTTTTGCTTACCGCGAGCGGCAAGGACATCTAAGGCTTCTGGTCGAGAATTATCTAGGGTAATGATACTGGCTTGCTGGTCTGGTACCACATCATCCAGCATTACATGGTTGTCTTTCGACAACGCTCTAGCGGTCATAAAGTGGTGCATCCACTGATTGCCATTCATAACGGTCTCTACGAGAGTGCTACCCAGCCCCCAAAGGCGAAAATATCCCGGTATCCAGCTTTTTATTAATTCTGGGTTTATGCAGAACTCACTGGCCATCGTTCCAACGTTAAGCACGTAAATTTGATCTTCCGATTGGATATTAAACTCTTCCTTAAGATCAGTAACTGCCTCATGGTAAGCAACATAGCTTGGGTTGTTGGCCACTAGTCCTCCGTCAACGAAATAGGCATTAAGCTCTTGTATATAATGGGGTTTAAAATAGGTTGGCGCGGCAGAAGTAGCACGCGCGACATCAACTAGATGAAGTCGATCATCTCGAGTAAATCTTGGGTTATGGCAGGTTTTCACAAAAAGAGGCTTACCAGTCGTAACATTGACCGTTGGGACCAAGATTCGGCGCTGCAAGTGGCGAATTTTACGATTTTCACCAACAATATCCGCTACGGCTTTACTGATATTTTCACCGTTATAACGATGCCCAAATACTGCTCGACAACCTTTCCATGCTTTCCATAGAAACTTCGGCAGATTTTCACGAGCTGGGAAAATCGTTGAAGCGTGTTCTCGCATCTTCGATTCAAGTTCACGAGCAGTCTTACCGTCGGCTAGACCTAACGCCAGCAAACCACCAATAGAAGTTCCCGCAATCAAGTCGAAGTGCTCAGCTATAGAGTAACTTTCGTCACCTTTAGCCAAAATACGCTCGAACTCAGCCAGAACAGAAATCGTATATAGGCCACGAACGCCTCCACCATTTAGTGACAGGATGCGTAACTTCAATTGTTGATCTTTTTTCATCTTTTCTCTTTATTTTAAGTTATTTACCGCTGTATATATTGGGGCAAATAACTGAAAAAAAAGAGGATTAAAAGAAATTATTTGTATTTAAAATTTGGCGACTATTTTTGCGATTTATCCACGAAAAACTATGGTTGCTGGTCTAATCTTGCCACTTTCACATGTTTTTTTTACTTAGCGCACATATAGCATTTTCAATATCTGAACTTATCCGAAAACTTACTATTAGAGCGAAAGATCTAACGCATTTCTGTCCAAAAACGTTTTATGGCGGTCATTCTAAACCTGTGATCACCAAGCGATTCTGCATCAAACGCATTCTCACAAAAAAGCCGCTCGTAGGAGCGGCAATAGACGTGAGTGACGCTTTTCTTATGGTGATGTCTTAAAGTGCTAATTCAGATTTTAGGAAGGTGATCATCTCGTCTTCTGTTGTCATTGTTTTGAGGGTGTCTCTGAATGTGGCATGAATCAGTTTGCGTGCTAGGCCAGAGAAAATACGCATGTGCTGGTCGCCTTGGTTTTTATTGAGCGTCAGCATGATGACAAATTCGACCGCGCCATCTTCGTCATCGCTCCAAATCACAGGCTTGTTCAAGCGAGCGATAGAGATAGACGAATGCGCAATGTTGTCTGATTTGGTGTGTGGAATCGCAAAACCATTGCCAAGGCCCGTGGTGAACACGGATTCACGTGCCCAGATATCGGCTTCTAGCTCGTTGACCAAGTGAGTACGACCACGTACACCTAGGTTGCCCACCAGCGTTTGAATCGCTTCTTCTTTGCTGTTGAAATCGCAATCTAGCAGCACACATTCCACATCAAGCAGTGGCTTGCCTTCTTGCGATTGGGCGAACGCTTCAAGCAGAGCTTCAACGTCTGCAATCGTCGCGCAATTACAGGCTTGCACGAACAGTTCGCGGCAAAGCTTGCTGTCTAGTTGACGAAGTTGTGCCTTCGTTGACGCAATGCTTGGTGCAGCCATGCTCAGTTCGTCCAACCCAGCACCGACCAGCAGTGGCAATACTTTTTTGTTTGCGCCCAATTCACCGCACAAGCCAACCCATTTACCGTGCTCATGTGCGCCTTTAACGACGGCCTCTAGCAAGCGTAAGAATGACGGTGCAAGGCTGTTATATAACTTGGCGACATTGTCGTTATCACGGTCAACCGCCAACAGGTATTGGGTCATGTCGTTTGAGCCAATGCTGAAGAAATCCACTTCTTTGCAGAACTGATCCATGATGAATGCCACGGATGGGATTTCGACCATGATGCCCAGCTCAAATTCGCCGTACACCACGTTTTCGGCATCAAGCTGCGCTTTCACAATGGCAATTTGTTCTTTCACCCAACGGATTTCTTCGATGCTTTGAATCATCGGGATCATTACTTTGGCGTGACCGTATTTCGCGGCATGCAAAATGGCGCGAATTTGGGTGTGGAACAACGCTAGGAATTGCGGATAAATACGCACCGCGCGGTAACCCAAGAATGGGTTGTGCTCGTGCGGCAGGTTCAAGTAATCCAGCGGCTTGTCACCACCGATATCCATGGTGCGGATAATCACCGCTTTGTCGCCAGCCGCTTCCAGCACTTGCTTATAGGCATCGAATTGTTCTTGCTCATCAGGGGCAGTGCTGCGGTCCATGAACAGCATTTCTGTGCGGAACAGACCAATACCTTCCGCGCCTTTCGCAAACGCCGATTCCGCTTCTACGGTACAGGCGATGTTTGCCGCGATTTCAATCTTGTGGCCGTCTTTGGTTTGCGCTTGCAGGTTTAGGTATTCGCTTTCAGACGCTTTGACTTGCTCAGCAATCCACATTGCACGCTCGAAGTAAGTTGAAACTGCTTCAGATGGGGTAAGTGCCACGATGCCTAGCCCGCCATCCACGAACAGCGTTTCGCCTTCGTGTTTCGTACACGCGTCGATTTCAACGCCAGATACTGCAGGAATGTTGAACGCACGCGCCAGAATGACGGTGTGTGAGGTAGAACCCGCTTGGGTGAGGATCAGCCCTTGCAAATAGTCACGATCTAGGCCGAGAAATTGGCTCGGGGTTAGATCGTTGGCGATCACGATTGACAGTTCAGTCAGCGTGAAATCGGTAGAGACTTGAACATGTGGATGTGCGGTCATCAGCAATTGCAACGCGATGTCTTTGATGTCTAGCACACGCTCTTTTAGGTATGCAGAAGACGATTGCATCAAGGTTTCAGTAATCGCAGCTACGGTCAGAAGAACTGCTTTCGCCAGCGACTCCCCGCTCGCCACAAAACCCGACACTTTTTCATTCAGGGTGTCATCGTTCAAGATCCCCAAATGCGCTTTGATGATTTCCTTTTCTTGGCCGCTCGCCAATTCGGCTTTATTAATCAGAGTTTCAGTGACTTGCTGCTTCGCTTGTTCAAAGTTGAGCGATGCGGTTTCTTGCTCGAACACGGACAGTTCGATGTCGTTGTAACGGATCAGTTTACCCTTTGCGATACCTGCAGACAGGCGCTTCGCGCGGATAAGGGTTGGGTTATGATTCATCAGCGATTGTGGCAGTGTCACGTCGCCCTCATCCATCACTACCAACTCTTCATCGCAATGTGGGAATTCGTTGTGAAGGTAAGCCGTCAGTGTGTCATGCGCTTGTTCAGCATCATCACCTTCGATGATAAGCAAACACGCATCATTAAGTAGCGTATCAGTACCAACCAACGACAATACGCTCTTCGCTGACGCTTGATTGTCATTGCGAAGATTGTGAAGTGTAATTTGACTGCTAAACGCGCGACAGGCCGCTTCGAGGTGGTTTGCAGGGCGGGCATGAATGCCATTTGGGAGTTCACAGGTAAACGCGAGTTCTAATTTCATTGGGTTCACTTAAATTTTTTCAATAAGGCAATGGAGTGATTGATAGCGTCTTGAACCGAGACCTGACAAACGGGTTTTCCGTGGTATCGGTCGCTTTCAGCAGGGCTAATTTCGGTCGCTAACACGATGTGATCCGCAGCATCAAACTCGCGTTTAGATATTTTGTTTTCGATACCCATCGCGCCCTGCGTTTCGACTTTTATTTGAATGTTCAGGATGCGCGCAGCGTCAACAAGACGGTCAGCCGCCATGTAACAGTGGGCAATGCCGGTGTGGCAGGCAGTAATCGCAACTACTTTCATGAGCACTACTTATCGTTTAATCCAGACAGCTTGATGCTATGCCTTAGCGTGCTGGACAAATAGATGAAATATCTATCATTTACTGGACAAAACGCGCATGAAAATCAATGTGTGAAATGGGTCACCGTCGTGATTAGAAAGGGGTGCAAGTCAGCGGCTAAAAATATGCACATCTCGAAAACGAGACGCTCTATTAAATCTCGTTCATCGCTAACTGCGTGAGCACAAAGTGAGCAAATATTTTCACGGGAAATTGGACGATAACCGACCAAAAAAGAAAATATTGCTTTCGATAGGATGAAAACCGGAATGACCATTTTGGAGGCGAAGTGTATCGCGAGACCCAGTTCACAGATTCAGGGCATTTAAGGACGCCAAAACCGCCTTAACAAGATTTCTCTGTGATGTATGCCATACGGTGTTACTTGTGATCAATGGGTTGGCAAATCAAAGTCTATCTTTTCAATAACTCACAGTAACCAGCAGTCACTATGAACCTGAAACGAATAGAAACCTTTGTTATTGTCGCCACTCTCCGTAGTTTCCGAAAAGCTGCCGACCAGCAGTTCACCACGCAACCTGCTATTTCTTCTCGTATCGCCAGTTTAGAAAAAGAGTTGGGCGTTACGCTGTTCGACCGTGATGCATCGCCCATTTCCCTCACGACAAAAGGACGCGAATTGTTGCCTTTTGCAGAGAAAATGCTGATGTCTGCAGAGCAATTCCAAAAGCGCGCCGAGAATACCTCACTGTTTACGGGAACGTTACGACTTGGCATTTCAGAAACCGTGGTTCACACCTGGCTTACGGAATTCTTGCGCAGCTTTAACGATCGATTTCCTCGATTGGATATTGATATCACGGTCGATGTCACCGCCAATCTTCGACACGATTTACTGGACAGAACTCTCGATCTGGCATTTTTAATGGGGCCACTTTCAGAGCCTTCTGTGACTAACTTGCCGCTGTGTCGTTACCCTCTGGTGTGGGTGGGTAGTCCGTCTCTCAATCTACCCGAACGAAAATTGACCATAGAAGAGCTAGCCCCTTGGCCCGTGATCACTTACGCCCGCAACACCCAACCATTTAGTGAGATCAAACAGCAATTCAACCAAGCTGATGCCGTCAATATGCGCTTTTTCACGTCGAGTTCTTTGTCAGCTTGTTTACGGATGACGGTAGATGGGCTAGGTATCGCCACCCTTCCAGCAAAGATTGCCGAACCAGAAATTGAAAATGGACGATTACGCACGGTGAACTGCGATTGGACACCTTCCCCGCTTGGCTTTACAGCGTCTTATCTTCGCGCCCCCTTCAATGGGGCAGCAGAAGAGGCGGCTAAATTGGCGATGGAAGTGGCGGCGGTTCATACACACTCACACGCTTATCCCATGGCCAGCGATTAATTTTATTTATCAGAAAAGGTAAAAAACTATAATTGGACGAAATGACATCAACCTGCAACATTTAGTTAACACGATTAACATGTAGGTATAAGGATGACAGCCTCAATGATCGCCGGACAGAATACGTCTATCGTGACTAATCATCACGAAGCAGCACTCACTCAAGCACGCGAATTACGCCAACTTGCAAGAGTCGGAAAGTTTAAAGGCCCCACCAGCGGGTTCGCACCCGGCCTAGCACAAGGCAATGTGGTAATACTGCCTAAGAGTTGGGCGGATGACTTTCTGCTGTTCTGTCAACAAAACCCTATTGCATGCCCCCTTCTTGCTGTCTCCGCACCCGGCAAACCTATTCTTGATGCCTTAGGCGAAGACATTGATATTCGCACTGACGTGCCTGAATACCGCGTGTTCCGTCACGGTGAATTGTCCGAAGAGACATCCGATATTACTGATTTGTGGCGCACTGACTTGGTGACTTTCGTATTGGGCTGTTCATTTTCATTTGAAGACTCGCTCATGCGTGCGGGACTGTCGCTACGCAACATAGATTGCAATGCCAATGTCTCTATGTACCGCACCAACATAGCCACCAACCCAAGCCAATACTTTAGTGGTGACATGGTGGTTTCCATGCGCCCGTTTAAGCCAGCAGATGCCATCCGCGCCGTGCAAATTACCACGCGCTATCCGAAATCCCATGGCGCACCCATTCACCTTGGTTATCCAGAGATGATTGGCATTAAAGACCTGTCCAAGCCAGATTTTGGCGATCCCGTGCCGATTAATGATGACGAGATCCCCGTATTTTGGGCGTGTGGTGTCACACCGCAATTGGCCATTGCCAACGCCTGTCCACCCATTGCTATCACACATTCACCAGGGAAGATGTTAGTGACCGATGTGAGCAATGATCAGCTTTCCATTCTTTAACGAACACAAGTGAAAAGGAGACTTCCAATGAAGTTATTGAAAACCCTGCTACCCGCTGCGGTGGTATCTTTCTCGGCATTAATGATGCCTTCAACATTTGCGGCTCAATGGCACATGCCAACTCCGTATGGCGACGCCAACTTGCCAACAAAAATTGCTTATGGCTTCGCCGAACAAATCAACGAAGCAACGGGCGGTGATCTGGACATCAAAGTTCACTCCGGCGCATCGTTAATGAAGCACCCTGAAATCCCTCGCGCAGTGCGTACGGGTCAGGTTCAGCTTGGCGAAGTGTTCATTGGCATCATGGGTAATACTCACCCCATTTTTAAACATGACAACATTCCTTTCCTCGCCACCGATTACGAACAAGCACAAGCCCTTTGGGAAGCGTCAAAGCCTGAGATTGAAAAACAGCTCAATAAAGAAGGCATGATGTTGCTATACACCGTCCCATGGCCTGCGCAAAGCTTGTATTCCAAGAAGCCGGTGAACTCGCTAGCAGATATTCAAGGCACCAAGATGCGCGCCTACAGCCCGTCGACATCTCGTTTGGCTGATCTGATGAACACCACCCCAACTACAGTGCAAGTGCCTGATATCCCTCAAGCATTCAGCACTGGCATCATTGATGCGATGATCACGTCGCCATCTACTGGCGCTAATGGTCAAGCTTGGGATTACCTGAGCCACTTCAATGAAATCAAGGCATGGATCCCGAAAAACGTCGTGGTCGTGAACAAACGTGCGTTCAAACGTTTGGACAAGAAAACCCAACAAGCAATGTTGGATGCTGCCGCAGCAGCTGAAGCACGTGGTTGGAGCGAAGTGACCGCTCAAGAAGCCAAAGACACCAAAACATTGGCTGACAACGGCATTGAGGTTTCACAACCTTCTGAGCAACTTCTCAACGAACTACAAGCTATTGGCGTCACCATGACCAGTGAATGGGAAGCTGAATCGCCAGAAACACTGACTCCCGTTCTAAAAGCTTATCGTGGTCAGTAACCACTCACTCTAGATAAGTCGATAAGTCACCCTCCCCGATCGGATTGGGGAGGGCGTTCAAACCAATCATGGCGAGAACTGCGCACTTGCGACAGTTAGGCCAATCAGGACGGTTTAAAAAAAGGTTAAGACTATGCGATTTAAGCAAGCCTTGTACATGCTGTCGGGCGGCTTGTCCGGTTTCTTCATTGTGTTGATCATGATGATCATCCTTGCCCAAATCATCGGTCGTCTGCTTGGCTTTATCGTGCCATCAGCAGAAGACTTTTCCGGTTACGCACTGGCAGCCTCCACCTTCTTTGGGTTGGCCTATACCTTTCACGAAGGCGGCCATATTCGCGTCAACCTAGCGATTCAACGCTTGCCTGACGCATGGCAGCGTCCACTCGAAACGCTGGTATTAGGTTTAGCGTTTCTACTGCTGTGCTTTGCCAGTTACTACTGCACCTACATGGTGTGGGAGTCACACGATTTCGAAGAAGTGACTCACGGCTATATTCCTATTCCATTGTGGATCCCTCAGGTTCCGCTTGCTGTTGGCATGATTGCGTTTAACCTCGCTGTGCTGGACAGCCTCATCGACAACATTCGTGGCATTACGCCCCATTACAAGGTGCTGGAAGGGGAAGACGTAACCCTAGACCTTGGCGACGACAAGGAGGGCGTGTAATGACCGACATGACACTAATATCGTTTATTTTGGCACTCAGCCTACTGTTATTTTTGGCGGCAGGGCTTTGGGTTTCTCTCGCTCTGATCGGCGTAGGCGTGATTGGCCTTTACATGACAGGCAACGAACAAATCGGGCTGCTGTTTGCGTCATCAAGTTGGGGGGCAAGCACCAGTTGGTCGCTCACGGCACTGCCCATGTTTATCTGGATGGGCGAACTGCTCTTTAGAACCAAATTATCTGAAGACTTATTCAAAGGCCTTGCCCCTTGGCTAAGCGGGCTTCCTGGCAAACTATTGCACGTGAACGTACTGAGTTGCGGCATTTTCGCGGCGGTATCCGGTTCATCGGCAGCCACCGCAGCGACCATTGGGCGCATGACACTGCCTGAGCTTAAAGCACAAGGCTATAGCGAGCGCATGGCAATTGGCACATTAGCCGGCTCAGGCACGTTGGGATTGCTTATCCCGCCTTCTATCATTTTGATTGTGTATGGCGTAGCGGCAGAAGTGTCGATTGGTCGTTTGTTTATCGCAGGCGCACTGCCCGGCATCATGTTGATGCTGTTGTTTGTCGGTTACACCACCATCTGGGCCATGTTTAACAAAGATGGGGTTCCGCAACACACCAGTGAAGATATTTCTTGGTCTGTTCGCTTTAAGTCGCTAAAGAAACTGCTACCGATTGTCATTTTGATCGGCTTTGTACTTGGCTCAATATACGGCGGTTTTACCACCCCAACCGAAGCGGCAGCACTGGGTGTATTTGGCGCCATGGTGTTAGCGGCATTAACCGGCTCCCTCACCAAAAAAAGCTTTATAGATAGCTTGCTAGGCGCAGTGAAAAGCGCATGTATGATCGGGTTTATCTTAGTTGGCGCACACTTTCTGACGCTGGCAATGGGCTTTTTAGGTATTCCACGCGCATTGGCTGAATGGATTGCGGCCATGTCGTTATCCCCGTTTGAGCTGCTGCTTTATCTCACCATTTTATTTGTGGTGCTGGGCTGCTTTTTAGATGGCATTTCCGTGGTGGTATTAACGGTCGCTGTTGTCATGCCGATGGTGCAACAAGCCGGTATCGATCTGCTTTGGTTTGGTATCTTTATCGTTCTGGTGGTGGAGCTGTCGCAAATCACCCCGCCCGTTGGTTTCAATTTGTTTGTTATTCAGGCACTCACCGGCAAAAACATACTGTATGTCGCACGGGCTGCTTTTCCGTTTTTTATGCTGATCTTATTAGGGTTAGTGTTGATTTCGGTGTTCCCGGAAATTGTGACCTATTTGCCTAACACCATGAGTCAACGGTAGCGGCTGACAAAAAGAAATGGCCTAAAAGGTAGGCCATTTCAATAAAAAAAAGCAGCGAACAACAAGGAGAGTTCATAAATGAAACTTAATTGCGACATGGGTGAAAGCTTTGGCGCATGGACAATGGGCAAAGACGCCGAAGTCATGCCTTGCATCGACATGGCGAGTATTGCTTGTGGCTTTCACGCGTCTGATCCCGTGATCATGCGCAATACTGTTGCCCTCGCACGCGAACATGGCGTGTCGATTGGTGCGCATCCGAGTTATCCCGATTTACTGGGATTTGGTCGCCGTAAGTTTGATTGCACCGACGAAGAGCTTTACGCATGGTTGGGCTACCAGCTAGGCGCACTCAAGGGTATTTGTCGCCAGCAATGTGCCATCGTGGATTACGTGAAACCCCATGGTGCGCTCTACAACACCATGATGAAAGACATGAAAGTACTACGCACGGTCATGCGCGCCGTGAAAGATACTGCGCCCGGTTGTCCCCTGGTCGTCATGGCCATTCCTCATCGTGACACCATCAATAATCTGGCAGAAGAGATTGGCATTGAACTGCTGTTCGAAGCCTTTTCAGACCGCGCCTATGACGATGAAGGCTTTCTCGTTGATCGTCGCATTGAAGGTGCGGTGCATGGCAGTGCAGAAGCGATTCTTCGACAAGTGCAACAAATCACCGAACAGGGCACTGTCACCACCTTAAGCGGCAAAACCCTCAAGGTCGATGCTGACACACTCTGTATTCATGGCGATGGCCCTCACGCGTCTGCGGTTGCTCAGGCATTGGGGCTATGGAGGGCAAATGGCAAGAATTGAGGCCGTCAATGAACAGACATTGATTGTGTATTTAGGCGATAAGATTGATGAAGCTGTGGCAGCAGAAGTGAACCATGCCATTTTTCAAATCCAACATGCGCTTGGCAATTTAATCACCGATATCATCCCCTCTTATCACTCGATATTGGTGAGCTTTGATCTCAGCCGAACGGACAGATTCGACATCATCAAACGCATCAAACAGGCCTTAGCCACCCATACGGAGGCCGTGAGTAATGACAGCGACAACGTGATTGTCGAAATCCCGGTCTATTACGGTGAAGACGTCGCATTAGACATGGCGGATGTGTGCAGCAAAACCGGATTAACTGCCGATGCAGTCGTCAAATTGCACAGTGAACGGGAATACCGCGTCTATGCCATTGGTTTTAGCCCCGGCTTTGCTTATCTCGGCAGTGTGGATGACGCCATTGTGATGCCACGAAAATCGACGCCACGGCTGAAAGTACCGACAGGAAGTGTGGGACTTGCCGACAACCAAACGGCTATTTACCCCAGTAGTACACCGGGCGGCTGGCAGATCATAGGACGAACGCCGCTAAACATGATCGACTGGGACAGTGAAACTCTCGCTCGCGTGAATGTGGGTAACCGCGTGAAATTTCACCCGATAGATAGAGATGCATTTATCCAACTTGGAGGGGTACTAGATGAGTTTTGACGTGGTCAATCCGGGTATACTGACCCTGCTTGAAGACAGCGGCCGTATAGGCTTTCAACACTTGGGGATCACCACGGGTGGTCCAATGGATGAACACGCTTTTTACTGGGCTAACCGTCTACTCAATAACCCGCCTGGCACTAACCAGTTGGAGATCACCTTCGGTCAGCTTCAGCTCAACGTAAATGCAGCGACCTGCATTGCGATCACAGGCGCAGACTTGTCAGCGCGTATTAACGACAAACCCGTTCGAAGTTGGTGTTCCTACGCCGTGAAAAAAGGCGACACCATCGAATTTGGTACACCCAAACAGGGACTACGTGCTTATTTGGCCGTGAAAGGCGGGTTTGAATGTGAAGAAAAGCTCGGCAGTGTCGCCACCGTAAAGCGCGAAAAAATCGGCGGTCTTAACGGCAATGGCGAACCACTCAAACAAGGCGATGTATTACGTTTCACACCGCACGTAAACGTGATCGATCAACGCGCGCCAAAGTGGACGATTCCCCATTACGATGCGCCATTAGAACTTGGGGTCATGCCCGCCTATCAAAACGCATCGTTTTCTCACGATGAACAGATGACTTTTTTCACCAGTGCGTATGAAGTGAGCCAGAACATCGACAGAATGGGATATCGCCTGTCGGGTGCGCCCATCAAAAGTCGCCTTGATGGCATCATTTCAGAGGGCATCGCGTTTGGCGCGATTCAGATACCCAATGATGGCCAACCTATTGTCTTGATGAAAGACAGACAGACCATCGGCGGCTACCCAAAAATTGGTTGTCTTAGCAGCTTGGGGGCAGGCCAGCTTTCGCAGCGCAGTCCGGGACAAAGCGTGAGCTTTTCACCCATGGACGTCGCTGATGCCGAAGTCGAACGGCGGTTATTTAATCGCGTGATTTTTGGGTAAAATTTCATTGGCGTAGCAAGTGTTGAATGCGCTACGCTTCCTTCCAATCCAAGCTCAATTAAAGCCTTTCAAACATGAATTTCATCATCAGAAACGTTCTATCTTCGGATGCAAAAGGCATCACCGAAATCATTAACCCTATCGTTGAAGGTGGTCAGTTCACTATCCTCGTCGCCACTTTTTCTGTGTCTGACCAAGGTTTTTTCATTCAGTATTTCCCCGTGAACGGGGTTTTTCTTGTCGCTGAAGATGAAACGTCGTCAACGCTCATTGGCTATCAAACGGTTGAGCCTTTCGCCAGTTACACTCGTGCACTCGACCATGTCGGCATCATCACGACTTATGTGGCAGAAAATTATCGTCAGCAAGGCGTGTCTTCAGCACTTTTCGCCGCGACATTAGAAACCGCAAAAGCCCGTGGTTTTGAAAAGCTGATCGCCCAAGTCCGTGGCGATAATGAACCTGCTTTAACAACCTACTTAAAGCAAGGATTTGAAGTCGCCGGAACAGCGAAGAAACATGCCAAGATTAATGGCCAATATATCGATGAAGTGATGCTGGAAAAGTTTCTCTAACATTAAGAGGGTAAACACACTTTGCCAGCTTAATATCCGATATGTGAATAATGCTTAACGAGTATTAGTGACTAGGCTGGTAACTCCGGCCTTTTATCCTCCAGCGACCTAAATTGAATGTGAGCGATTGCTTCAGAATCGTTCCACTTGAGGTTGCTTGGGTATCATTTTAAGTACCAGTGTGATGCTCATCATAATATCGCAACAACCTTCCAAAAATGTTTATTGGCAAAATATCAATCACATAGAAACAGAACACATATACAGATCTGCTGTGCTGCCTAAACTTTCAAGCAATAAATATCAATCAGCCGTTATTTTTATTACATATAAAACAAAAGACCTACATTTGAACCATTCCTGGCCAATGTTTAACCTCACCTTGCAAAAACTTAAAGCTGGAATATTCTCCCGCGGGGGTATACCTTTAAAAGCAATAAGTTACGTTAACTTTATCGCTTAAATACAAGGCGTCAAAGACGTCGAACCGATATACGAGAGAATGCAAATTGATGTTTAAAATTGCAAAGCAATATATCCAGAATGAATCTGGCGTCACCGCTGTCGAATACGCCATATTGGGTGTTGCGATGTCAATTATCGTGTTGGCAGCACTGAATCAAAATAGCGACTTGCACGAAGCACTCAAGACCGCATTTGTGACTATCCAAACCAATATCAATAACGCAGGTTCTTGATCACGGATTGATATCCCAAAAAACCGCTTCTTATCGTTAACATTCTTCATGAATAGCGAGAATGGCCTTGCTGGAAAACCAAAGGTTCGGCCTATCCTCAAAAAGCCCAACCTGTTTCAGAGTTTAGAAACAACGACTTTACTTAAATGACGCCGCCACTGGTCCCTATACTTCGTATCGAGTTGAGTTGCAGGGTAAGACCAAATGGCAGTGCGCGACAGTGCGTTGATTTCATGCAGAGAATGCGGCCTTGTTTGTGCCATTCCTAATTTGGAACATGGCCAAGGGGCGGCATGTCCTCGTTGTGGCCATACTCTGCTTACGCACGTAAAGAATACGCACACCAACGTTCTCGCTTACGGCTTATCTTGCGGCATCATGCTTGCACTTAGCTGCTTTTTCCCATTCATGTCTATTCGCGTTCAGGGCTTGTCGAACGACATCGTGCTATTGAACGCACTCAGCGTATTTCACTATTTCGACAACGATGTACTGGCTGCGATGCTGATCTTTACTGTGGTGGTGCTTCCCGTATTGACCATCACCGCCATGATGTATCTGTTCTTTAAAGCCAGCAGGGTTTTCTCATCCAGCCTACCGGACGGCTCCGTTACCCGTTCAAACGCCAATCGATGGACGCAGTTTCTCTGCCGCTTCGTACTTCGCGTTGAGCCTTGGCTGCTTGTCGATATCTTTTTTGTGGGCGTATTAGTCAGTATCGTGAAAATTGCTGCCATGACCGATGTGTCGTTAGGACCCGCATTTTGGACTTTTTTTCTTTACGCACATCTGGTTTTGAAATGTTCACGCGTGGCAGACAAGCAATGGCTTTGGGATCGACTGTTTCCGACCCAGTCGTACGCACATGTTCATGCTGGCGATACCCATCTCAGCCAAACGCATCTTGTTTGCCGATTGTGCAGCCAAATCAACCCAACACACGCATCAAACCAGCACGATCCCAAGACGTGCCAACGATGTGGCAGCGGCTTGCAGGCATTTAACCCGTCCAACATTCTGACAACGTCTGCCGCACTGGTGACCACCGCGATCATCCTTTATATCCCCGCGAATTTGTACCCCATGATGTACACCACCAGCTTTGGATCGTCGGCTGCTTCAACCATCATGGACGGCGTGATTTTGATTTGGCAGTTGGGCTCTTACCCCATTGCCCTGATTATTCTGACGGCCAGCATTATCGTGCCAATCACTAAAATGCTGATCTTGGTGCATTTACTCATCAAGGCGAAATCCTCCAGAAAACAAAGCGCCAGAGACGCCTTAATACGGCTGAAACAATATCGCTTTATTGAAATCATTGGTCGCTGGTCAATGATCGACATCTTCGTCGTCGCGATACTCACCGCGCTGGTTCAATTTCATCAATTAATGAGCATTACTCCCGGCCCCGCCGTGTTCTATTTCGCCTTGGTCGTCGTTTTCACTTTGCTCGCAACGCACACCTTTGACCCTCGTATTCTTTGGCAAACCGAAGCCGTTTCAGCAGATGACAATTGTGCTGTTTCACCGGCTCCCGCCTCAGGCCAACAGACACCGATAAAACAGGAAAAGCATGGATAAAGACCGTGACGTTACCGCGCACGTAAAACCCGCTAAACGCATGGCGGCGGTGTGGATCATTCCTATCGTGTCGCTTTTCGCGGGCATATGGATGATCTACCAATATGCCAGTGAACAAGGCCCAGAAATCACGCTCACCGTTCCCACCGCTGAAGGCATAGAAGCAGGAAAAACCTTGGTAAAAGCACGAAGCGTGAAAATTGGTATCGTCAACAACGTGGCATTGAGCAAAAACTACAACGAAATTTTGCTCACGGTGCGAATGGACAGTGGCACCGAAAGAATGCTGAGAGAAGATACATTATTTTGGGTGGTGAAACCCCGCATCGGAACCGAAGGCGTATCGGGATTAGAGACCTTATTGTCTGGCCCCTACCTTGAACTGAGGCCGGGTGAATCTGACGTCAAAAAGAGCAAGTTCACCGTGCTCGATTCCCCACCCGTGGCCCCCGCAGATACCAAAGGTTTGCGCGTTGTCCTCACTTCTGACGATGCAGGTAAACTCGCCATTGGCGATCCGGTGATGTACGAAGGATACACCGTCGGCCGGGTAGAAAAAGTCGGCTTCGACATCGACAAACGAAATGCCACCTATCAACTATTCATCTTCCAACCTTACGATGCTTTAGTCCGGAAACACACTCGCTTTTGGCTCAATTCAGGGCTAGATATCAAGCTCAACGCCGAAGGGTTTAGCGTGAATGTCGCTTCCCTCGAATCCCTCATGATTGGTGGTGTGAGTTTTGGTGTACCGGATGGAAATACGGATGGATCAGCGATTACCGAACAAATGCTGTCTTTCAAACTGTTTGATAATAAGAAAGAAATTCGCGAGAAAATGTATGAGCAATTCGTCGCTTACGCCATGCTATTTGGTGAATCGGTACGGGGGCTCAACCCCGGCGCCTCAGTAGAATATCGTGGCATTCGCATTGGCACGGTCAAGAAAGTGCCCCTTCATCTAAGCCAACAAGCAGAAATGGGATCAGAAAAGATCCCCGTTCTGGTGCATATCGAAATGGAGCGAATATATGATGCTTCGCTCACGCTGAGCGAATCACAGCTGTTGGCTGACTTTAAAAAAGCGTTTGGCCATGGGCTTCGTGCCTCGCTCAAAACGGGTAATTTACTGACGGGGGCATTGTACATCGACACCGACTTTTACCCTGATTCCCCCCTTGAAACCCATATGGCGCAATATTACGGCTTTAACGTATTCCCAACCATTGACGGCGAATTTGTTCAGTTCCAGCGCCAGATAGGTACCATTCTTACCAAGTTAAGTAAGCTGCCACTCGACACCACACTGTCGTCTCTGGACGACACGCTCAGTACCACGCAACAAACGTTAAAAACCTTTGAGGGCCTTGGACAGGATCTTTCTGTGACAGTCCGGCGTCTCGACGCCCTGCTAAAACAAAAAGACACACAGCAGCTACCAAAAGAGATTCAAAATAGCCTGACGCAACTTCAAAAAACCTTGAAAGGATTCAGTCCTGAATCAAGCTCCTACTCTGAACTTCAACAGGCGTTGTCACAGGTCAACGATGCATTAGGTCAACTCGAGCCGTTACTTAAAACCCTCAACGATTCCCCGGATGCGTTGATATTTGGCACAAGCGGACAAAACGACCCCGTGCCTGCGAAAGGAAAACGCCAATGAAAACTCTCCTCATGACGGCCTTGGCTTTGTTGATGCTCACAGCATGCAGTAGCACACCAAATATTGCGCAAAACACCTATTTGCTCACGTCCGACTCATTGGGCAGAACCTATACCTTTCAGAACAAGGTGCCCATTCTGGTCATTCCCAACGTTGCGGTGTCGGATATCCTTTCTGGCAGCGGCATTGTTTACCAAATCTCGAACACTGAAACGGTCGCGGCAAACAATAACCGATGGGCGGAGGGCTTATCCGAACAACTCACCCGACTCATCATCTCTGGGCTTCGCGAGAAACAAACACGCTACTGGCCTGTCGGCACTTCGCCTATTTCCAGCACCTCGCCAGTGCAAACGCTTTGGGTAAAGATGGCGCAATTTAATGGCAGTTATACTGGCGATGCCATGTTGGCAGGTGAATGGATGTTGTTTGATGACAGCGGCAACATCCTGTTGTCCGAAACCTTCCAAATAAGCGAGCCCTTGAAGCAGGAGGGCTATCCCGCTTTGGTCGATGCCCTTTCCGTAGCACTCGATAATCTCACCACCCAGCTGGCTAGCACGCTGAATCCTTGAGGTAGAACCATGAAAACGAACACGTTACTTTCCCTAATTTGCGTATACGCCACCCTGCTCGGCATACCAACTGCCGCGCAAGCAGATGACAGGATCACATTGGGCCGAACCATCGTGTTTAAGAACACCGATTACGGTGCAGATATTCCCTTGGTGATTTGCCGCCGCGTCAACGCCATTCAAGTAAAGGCTGACCGGGATATGTACCTTCAAAAAGTGAAAATCACCTTTAAAAATGGCGATACCAAAACCATTCGCTTTTACCGCGACGTCGGGAAAGACAAAACCACAGATTGGCGAAAGCTGGCTTACAAACGCTGTGTTAAGAAGCTGGAAGTGTTCGGCAAGTCAGAAAATTCATCTGCAGGCGTTCGGGTTTATGGCCGGCAGTAATCATGGACTGCCGCTAGAAGCTCAACACCGCACTCACTCAACAAAAAACGCGCCAGTCACGGCGCGTTTTTCCTTCGAAAATGCAGTAATCAGCACTGATTCTCAATGGGTATGACACCCATCTGATCAAAACAGAATGCGTAAACGTCGGCATTCAAATCCATCACTTTATGGGTCGGCATGCCCGCGCCGTGACCTGCATTAACATCTATGCGGATCAGCACTGGATTATCGCCGCCGTGTTTGGCTTGCAGCTCGGCAATGAATTTATAGGAATGAGCAGGCACAACGCGATCATCATGATCGGCAGTCGTCACCAATGTTGAAGGGTATGTCACCCCTGCCTTGACGTTATGCACGGGCGAGTAACCGAGCAAGTAGTTAAACATGGCCTCGCTTTGCGCCGACGTTCCGTAATCATACGCCCAACCTTCGCCCGAGGTGAAGGTGTGGTAACGCAGCATGTCTAACACACCCACTGCTGGAAGCGCGACTTTGAACAACTCAGGACGCTGTGTCATACAAGCGCCCACCAGCAAACCGCCATTTGAGCCACCACGAATGCCGAGTTTCTCAGAACATGTGTACTTCTCGTCAATCAGGTATTCAGCCGCCGCGATAAAGTCATCAAACACGTTTTGCTTTTGCTGCTGTGTCCCTGCGTCATGCCATGCTTTGCCGTATTCACCGCCGCCACGTAAATTGGCAACCGCATAAACGCCTCCCATTTCAATCCAACTTGCCACGTTTGGGTTAAATGAAGGCTCAAGGCTAATGTTGAAACCGCCATAACCGTACAGCAGGGTGGGATGAGAGCCATCAAGTGCAATACCCTTGCGGTAGCAAATCATCATCGGCACTTTCGTGCCATCTTTGGAGGTATAGAACACCTGCTTTGATTCAAGTTGCGTGCTATCAATGGCACACGCGCTGCGTCGATACAGCTTGGCCTCGCCCGTTTGCGGGTCAAAGCGGTAAGTATCGCTGGCAGTGGTGTAATTGGTGAAAGTGAAATACAGCGTTTTATCTTTTGCTCGCGCACCAAAACCGGACACACTGCCGACGCCTGGTAATGACACATCACGTACGAATGCGCCGTCAAATTGGTATTGTTTCACTTGCGTTTGTACATCAACCAAATAGCTCGCGAACAAGTAGCCTGCGCCTTTGTTCACGCTAAGCTCATGGCTTGTTTCAGGGATTAAATCTGTCCAATTTTTTTGATGAGGTGAAGCTGTGTCGACCGCCACCATGCGACCCATTGGCGCATCAAGGTTGGTGTAAATAATCAACTTGCCATCATGGTGTTCAAACACATCACTGTCTGCACTTTCATCTTCTGTTAGGCAAACCCGATCTGTGCCTTTGTCTAAATCCTGCACATAGAGCATATTGCCAGAGGTCGCATTCGCACCCGTGATCACCAGAAAACGATCGTCTTCTGTGGTGTAGCCACCCACGTAGCGATACTGAGGATCGCCTTCGCCACCAAACACTAATTCATCGTCTGCCTGCGACGTGCCCAATCGATGAAAATAGAGTTTATGAAGCTCGGTACGCGCAGACAATTCGCTACCTTCCGGTTTGTCATAAGTCGAGTAGTAAAAACCTTCACGACCCCGCCATTCAATACCTGAGAATTTCACGTTCTCGATTTTATCGCTGAGCAACACGCCCGAAACTGCGTCCATGACATAGATGGTGCGCCAATCGCTGCCTCCTTCAGATGTAGAATAAGCAATGAAGGTGTCATCAGCGGAAAAGCGCATTTGATCGAGAGAGGTAGTGCCTGCTTCACTCCAGCTATTGGGGTCGAGAAACACACCCGCATTTTCCATCACATCTTTGGTGCGAAAGACCACCGCTTGATCTTGCAGGCCATCGTTGCGGTAAAAATAGGTATATTCCCCGCGCGTGAACGGTGGAGATTCCTTGACGTAATTATTTGCCGTTTCAAGACGTGCCCGGATCGCATCGCGAAACGGTATCGCACGCAAATAACCGAATGTGACGTCATTTTGGGCATCAACCCAAGCAGCAGTTTCTTCACTCAGATCATTTTCAATCCAACGATATGGGTCTGCGACCACAGAAGAAAAGTAAGTGTCCACAGTCTCGTCTTGACGTGTGCTCGGATAGCGGAACATGGCGTACTCCGTGTTGATTTTATGCATGTCATCATAACGAAAGGCTCAGGCGTCTGCCGATGTTTCTGTCCACATCACAAACGATTAGCATATTGATGGCACCACCACACTGGGCACTTAATCAATACACTTTGCAGGGCGAATGGCTTCATGATAGATTCGCGATATTAGCGACATCTACCGTCTAAGCCGAAACAAAACAGCACAACCCAACTAGGAGGAACAACATGATTGTAGCAATGACCCACCCGGCAGGAATCGTACGCTAAGTAGCGCTTTTTAAACGATGGGTAAAACCACGTTTGCTCCACAGCTACCGCCCTTCTTTGCCCGGTGAATCTCGACCGGGGTCTTTCCGAATTGATTCGACCCTACAACACTCTGTTACTCAAACACACAGATATACGCTCTGTGCGTAGGGAAAAACAATGACACCTTTTAAAACACTAAGCCAACTTGGCTGGCAACCTGTATTTCAGCAACAACTGACACTGGAAGATTACGAAAATACCCGTATCGCCAGAATTGCAGAACATCATCGTAGTCACTACTTACTGATCAATGAAACAGGCACAGAATCTCTTGAGATCCACGCATCGTTTCCCAGCATGACAGTTGGCGATTGGATATTGATCGACGATGACGGCCATTTCATTCGTCAGTTAGACCGTCAATCCTTATTTGCACGCAAAGGCGCTGGCACAAAAGTGATTGAACAGTTGATCGCAGCGAACATCGACACCGCCTTTGTTGTGTGTGCACTGGACCACGACTTTAATCTCAACCGTATCGAGCGCTATCTAGCAATGTGTGCCGATGCATTTGTTGAACCGGTTGTGGTGCTGACTAAGCGTGACCTTGCAGAAAACAGCCTTGATGCCGACGGCAACGCGTTTGATCTTGATGAGACCATTCGTTCAGTCGAAGCCTTAGCGCCTTTTTTGGCTGTTGAAGCAGTTAACGCACTCGATGAGCATACAGCTAACGCCCTCAGCCCTTGGCTGAAAGCGGGAAAAACGCTGGTTGTGATGGGGTCATCAGGCGTAGGTAAATCCACCTTGGTGAACACCCTGCTGGGGGATTCGGTGCAAACAACAGGTGGGATCCGCGAAAGCGACAGCAAAGGCCGACACACAACAACAGCGCGAAGCCTACACTGTTTGCCGTCTGGTGCAGTATTGCTGGATACGCCAGGGATGCGAGAATTGAAGATCTTCGATAGCGAAGATGGTCTCAATACTCTGTTTGCCGAAATCAAAGAATTAGAATCACAATGTCGATTTAGCGATTGCCAGCATGGTAACGAACCGGGTTGCGCTATTCGTGCCGCGTTGGAAACTGGCAATATCGACGAGCGTCGTTTAAGTAACTATCTCAAGTTGCAAAACGAAGACGCGAGAAACTCTGCCACCATGGCGCAAAAACGCGCAAAGGATAAAACCTTTACTAAGATGGTGAACACGATCCAATCAAGCAACCGCCATAAGAAAAAAGGGTTTTAAACCCGACATAAACAGAGCGACCCCGTGTCGCTCTGTTTCCCTCACCACCTCAACAGAATTTGCCTCCAAAACACGTGGCCTCGCAGATCCTAAGTTAATGGGTGCCCTCTGTATCCATTCTCGCGGCTAAACGCACCATGTGAAAATGCATTAGCGCATAGCAGAGGCTTCGACATGATACAAAAACGGTATTTGCTCTTGTCTGATACAAGAATCGCGGTTCAGAAAGCGTAAACTAAGATTGTACTTTGCTGATCTATTCACCCTTCTCCAATTGTTTCACAGTACGCAGACTCATCACACCTCATCGACAAGGAACATTCTATGAAAGCAGGATTAGGCACCGCAGCCTTTGGCACCACCACATCGCCTTCTGATGCCTTCAAAGTGTTAAATGCTTATGTCGCTATGGGCGGAAGAATCATTGATACCGCCAACAACTATGCATTTTGGGCAGGCAGCGGCGGTGAAAGCGAACGCACGATTGGAGAATGGCTGAAAACGGTTGACCGCAACTCAGTCGAGATTCACACCAAAATGGGTGCATTTCCGCTGGATGGTCAGGATTTTCCCACGTCCGAAGGCTTGAGTCGCCAAGCTATCGACACAGCCATTGCAGCGTCACTCACTCGTCTTGGTACTGACTATATTGACGTGCTTTACGCCCATGTGGATGACTTGAACACGCCACTAGAAGAAACGTGGACAGTACTCACAGAATACGTAAGAAAAGGCGTGGTGAAGAAACTCGGTATCTCAAATTACACGCTTGCTCGTCTCAGCAACCTTTGTGTACTCATTGAACGCCAAGAATTAACCCCTATCAGTTATGCGCAATATCGCTATACCGTGATCCCACCGAAAGACGATGCGGATTTTGGCATACAAATTTGCCTGACTGATGACATTAAGTCTCTGCTTCAACAAGCCAACCCTGACATCATTTTAGTGGCCTATTCGCCTTTGCTAGAAGGCGCATTTGAACACAGAGGAAAATTGCCCGCAGAATACGACACAACAGCCAATGAACGCTATGTGTTGGAACTTCGCGCTGAATCAGACATGACATTACTCAGCCCTTCCGCACTCGTGCTACGAAAAATTGCGAATGAAGGTATTCTGCCGCTGTGTATGACGAGTAAAGTGAGCCGCTTGAAAGAGAATTTTTCGTTGGTCAAAAAACTGAAATAAATAAAAAGGCATTGATAGGCAATAAGGGCAAGGTTAATCGTGCGAACTCACCCATTGCTAGCAGCAAAATAAACAAAGCGGCCAATGGGAGCCGCTTTCAATTAGGGGGATTTATTGCCAATGCCAGTTGCTAGGGTTCGCAGCAACTGCTTTTAGCGAATTAGCGTTCGGCTTTCGGCGCAGGCACAACCGGATAGCGCATACCCGCCATGTGCTCAATGCAGTGGATCACCTGACAGCTGTAACCGAATTCATTGTCATACCAGATATAAAGCACACAACGATTGCCATCGGCAATGGTCGCTTGGCTATCAACAACACCCGCGTAACGTGAGCCGACAATATCCGAAGAGACTATTTCAGTTGATTGGGTGTAATCAATTTGTCCTGCCAACGGCGATACCAGCGCAGTTTCACGCAAAAATGCATTCAAAGACTCACGTTCCACGTCACTGCTTAGGTTCAGATTCGCAATCGCCATGGAAACATTTGGCGTTGGAACACGAATCGCATTACCTGTTAGCTTGCCTTTTAATGCTGGAAGAGCCTTCGCGACAGCCTTCGCCGCACCTGTCGACGTTATCACCATGTTCAATGATGCTGCTCGACCACGGCGTTCACCACTGTGGAAATTATCAATCAAGTTTTGATCGTTAGTGAAAGAGTGCACGGTTTCAATATGGCCCGATTCCACGCCATAGCGATCATTCATCGCTTTTAGCACAGGCGTAATGGCATTGGTGGTGCAGCTAGCCGCTGAAATAATAGTGTCGTTATCAGCAATATCATCATGGTTCACACCAAATACGATGTTTTTGATATCTCCTTTCCCCGGTGCAGTCAGCAACACTTTTTCAGCGCCTTTAGCGGTTAAATGTTGGCTGAGTCCTTCTACATCCCGCCACATTCCCGTGTTATCCACCACAACGGCATTTTTAATACCATGCGCTTCATAATCAACCTCAGAGGGATGATTCGCATAGATGAACTGAATGTAGTTGCCATTCACAATCAGCGCATTACGGGCTTCATCAACCAAAATAGAACCATTAAATGGTCCGTGTACTGAATCACGACGCAGCAAGCTGGCGCGCTTTTCCAAGTCGCCATCTTTGCCGCCACGTACAACAATCGCGCGTAAACGCAGGGGATACCCCGGTCCGCTTTTCTCGATCATCAGACGTGTCACTAAACGTCCAATGCGGCCAAAACCATACAGCACAACATCTTTGGGCTCCTTAAGAGGTGTGCTTTTCGGTAGGTCTGCGACTGTTGTCTTTAAAAACTCGTCCAATTGCGCGCAATCTTGATGATCGCGCCAGTAAAGACTTGCGAGACGGCCCAAATCAATGCGACACGCAGGTAAATCAAACCCAGCTAACGCTTCTAGAAGCGGCAAGGTATGCGAAGTCGTCACTTCCTGTCCGGTATACCAACGTGCAACACGATGAGATTTGAGAAGATCAATGGTGCTGGCATTAATCACTGCCCGACCGTAGATCTGAATTTCGACACCTTTTTCGCGGTAGAGTTTGCCGATAAGAGGAGACATAGTTTCGGCATCGGTTTGGCTTTGTTGCCATTGGGTAAGATATTGTTCAGGGCTCATCGTTACTTTCTTTGCCTTTTTGGGTGCTTCACGGTGAAAAGTAGGATTAGGACTGTTTTTATTATTTTGGCGCAGAGTCTAACGAGGGAATAATTATTAACCAAGAAAAAATAAGATCTAAATCTATTGCCTATTATTCAATACTTTAACGATATTTTCGTTAACTAATTACTGTCTAATCCCCCTTAGCTTTATCGCCAACTAAAATCTGACTGAAAGTTTACTACGTTATATCGACAGGAAATTGTGATCACCCCACTTAATATTCGTCGATAAGTAAGAACACAAGCGGCTTCCTCTCTTCATTGCTCATTTATTTCTGACAAATAAGTGACAACTTAATTACACCTCTAAATGTTTCACTTTTAAGCCATGCATTAGCCACCTATATAAAACAAGGCTTTACAAGCATCTATTCTCAAATCGGTGACTTACACTTGATAAATTATCCATTATTGGTATCATTTACAGGGTTGCAATGCTTAGAACACTAAAGGATTTGAATCACAATGAGTACTGAGACGATTTACCAGAACGCGGCATTAACGCGTTTGAGGACGGACGAAGACGAGTGGGTGTTTCGTGTTCCCAGAACGGATGATGGCATCAATATCCATAGCCTCATCGCTAACTGCCCCCCGCTTGATGAAAACTCCTCGTACTGCAACTTCCTCCAGTCTTCCCATTTTAGTAAAACCTGCATTGTCGCTGAGCATGATGGCGAGATAGCTGGATTTATTTCTGCCTATCTAAAACCTGATTCCCCTCGTGATCTGTTTGTTTGGCAAGTCGCTGTGTCTCCAAACATGCGTGGTAAAGGGTTGGCTTATCACATGCTGCAAGAGCTTTTGATGCGAGAGCATTTACAACATGTTGAGGCGATCGAAACCACGATCACTAAATCGAATGAAGGGTCTTGGCATTTGTTTAAAAAACTTGATGCCGCAAACGGCAGAAAAGGTGAAGTCTCCGTGTTTCTTGATGAAGCACAGCATTTTAAGGGACGTCATGACACTGAGTTTCTTTTCCGCATCCCTTTGAATAAAAACACTCAATAATAACGGAACCCTCATGGACATTTTTAACAAGCAAGAATCAAACGTTAAGTCTTACTGCAACAGCTTCCCGGTGCTATTTACCGCAGCCAAAGGCTGCTGGCTGAAAACAGATAATGGCGATCGATACATTGATTTTCTCGCTGGTGCAGGCTCGCTCAATTACGGCCATAACAACGCAATATTGAAGAAAGCCTTGATCGACTATATCGACAAAGACGGTATTACCCATGGCCTAGACATGCATACTGAGGCCAAAGCCGCGTTTCTAACCGCACTCCGTAATCACATCTTCGAACCTAGAAATCTTGATTACAAAGTGCAGTTTACTGGCCCAACAGGCACCAATGCTGTTGAAGCGGCGATGAAACTGGCACGTAAAGTCACTGGGCGTACCAACATCGTCACCTTCACCAATGGTTTCCATGGCTGTACCATGGGTGCGTTAGCAGCAACGGGTAACCAACATCATCGTGGTGGTTCAGGTATGCCACTTGCTGGTACGTCTCGTCTTCCTTATGAAGGGTATGCCGGTGTCGACGGATTGGCACTACTTGAAACGATGCTGAACGACAATTCAAGCGGCCTCGACAAGCCAGCTGCAGTTTTGTTGGAAGTGGTTCAAGGTGAAGGCGGCCTGAACGTGGCGTCTGATGCTTGGCTGCAAAAACTCTGCAAAATCTGTAAAGCCCATGGCATTTTGACGATTGTGGATGATATCCAAGCAGGTTGTGGCCGAACGGGGACTTTCTTTAGCTTTGAGCCGTCAGGCATCAAACCGGACATGATCACATTATCAAAATCCATCGGTGGTTACGGCCTGCCTATGGCAGTAGTACTGCTGAAGCCTGAATTGGATAAGTGGTCACCAGGCGAGCACAACGGTACATTCCGTGGTAACAATCACGCCTTTATCACTGCCACCAGTGCCATTGAAACTTACTGGCAGAATGATGACTTCGAGAATCACATTGCAGACCGAAGCCAACAAGTAAAGAAAACCATCGACCGTGTTCTGAAACGATTCCCAAGTTTATTTGTGCGCACCAAAGGTCGCGGCATGATGCAAGGTATTGAGTGTCAGCGACCTGAGTTTGCATCTTCTATCACGCGCCACTGCTTTGAAAACGGTATGGTGATTGAAACTGCAGGCCCGAATGATGAAGTGGTCAAATTTTTCTCACCACTTACTATCAGTGAGTCGGAACTAGAGCAAGGCCTACATATCTTCGAAAAAGCGGCCGAGCATGTTGCTACTGTTTCCACCCGTAAAGCGTCGTAAGGAATAAAAGATGATTGTAAGAACTCTTGAAGAGTGCCAAAACAGCGAGCGTCGCGTGGTATCAGAAACGTGGGAAAGCGTTCGCATGCTGCTCAAAGACGACAAGATGGGATTTTCTTTCCACATCACGACGATTTACGAAGGCACCGAAACGCACATCCACTACAAAAATCACTTAGAGTCAGTGTACTGCATGTCCGGCGAAGGTGAGATCGAAGTGGTCGGCGGTGAAACCTATCCAATTAAGCCGGGTACGCTTTATATTCTCGACAAGAACGATGAACACTATCTGCGTGCCTACACAAATAAAGAAATGGTGATGGCCTGTGTCTTCAACCCGCCCATCACAGGCAATGAAGTCCACGACGAAAATGGCGTTTACCCGCTAGTCGACTGATTTACCCCCACCGCTTTAGGGAGCAATTTGCTCCCTTTCATTTATCGTCTTGGCAAGCAAAGGATTCATCCATGACTTATACCGTAGAAAAGATCGGTGGCACATCTATGTCGGCATTTGATGCCGTTTTGGACAACATTTTCCTCCGCCCCGCTTCCCCCTATAATCGCGTTTTTGTCGTTTCTGCTTACGGCGGGATTACCGATGCGCTATTGGAATGTAAACGCACCGGAGAGCCTGGTATTTATCAGCTTGTCGCAAAGCGCGATGACAGTTGGATTGAAGCCTTCCATGCACTCAAACAGCGTTTGCAGCTCATTAATGGCAACATGTTTGCCGACCCATTGAGCCGCACTCGCGCTGACAACTTCATTTGTTCACGTGTTGATGAGGCACAAAACTGCATCACCAACATTTTAGCGACTTGCCAGTACGGTCAGTTCACACTGCGTCAGTACCTTCCTCAAATCCGAGAGTTTTTATCTTCAATCGGCGAAGCGCACAGTGCGTTTAACACGGCCCTGAAGCTAAGAACTCTTGATATCAACGCACGTTTTGTTGATTTGTCAGGCTGGGATAACACACTGCAAGGTAACCTTGATTCCGTCATCTCTAGCGCGTTTAAAGACATCGATGTCAGCACCGAGTTACCCATTGTGACAGGCTATGCGTATTGCGATGAAGGACTAATGAAAACCTATGATCGTGGCTACAGCGAAATCACCTTTAGTCGCATTGCCTGCAATACATCGGCTGATCTTGCCATCATCCACAAAGAGTACCATTTGAGTAGCGCAGACCCACGTATTGTCGGCCCTGAAAACGTGCTGCCAATCGGTCAATCCAATTTCGATGTGGCCGACCAACTGGCCAATTTAGGGATGGAAGCCATTCACCCAAATGCCGCCTCAGGCCTTCGTCAGAACAATATTCCGCTTCAAATTAAGAATACCTTCGAGCCAGAACATAAAGGCACATTGATTTCGAAAGCGTATCAACCAGAAGCGCAAAAAATCGAAATCATCGCGGGAAAAAATAAGGTGTTTGCACTCCACATCTTTGATCAGGCGATGGTGGGCAAGATCGATAATGTAAGCTACGAGTTAATGGAAATCATCGCGGATGAGCGTGTGAATTTGGTTGGTAAAGAGATGAACGCCAACTCCATTACTTACTATTTGAGCGGCGCGTCAAAAAGCCTCAATCAAATGCTTTATCGCGCAGAAAAGCGTTTTCCTCATTCCACCATCACGGGCCATATGGTGGCACTGATCTCCGCAATCGGATCAGAAATCAATACCAACACAACGCTGAGTAAAGGTGTATTGGCCTTGATGAGTCACGACATTTCACCCATCGCCGTTCACTCATCGATGCGTAATGTGAACGTGCAGTTCGTCGTCAAAGATAATGTCTATGAAAACGCGATTCGCGCGCTGCATCAGGAGTTTTTTTCCAAGCAAGCTCGTAAGCAAGTCGCGTAGCGATTCGGCAAACTTAAAGAAATCCCGATCGGATTAAGTAAGCGGTCAGACAGTACTAAAAAAACAGGGCCAGCGATCATGCATCGCTGGCCCTGTTTTTTTAAGATAAATATCAGCTAAAAACCTAAAGCAAGAAGATTAACGCGCTTTAATCAATACCGATGTGTCCATGCGCCCCAAGCCTTGGGTTTGAAGTTCGGCATACTTTTCATCAACGGCTTTGGTAAGAGGCAGTGCTAAGCCTTTGGATTTAGCTTCATCAAGACAAATCCCTAAATCCTTCCGCATCCAATCAATGGCGAAGCCAAAGTCAAACTTATCCTGCGCCATTGTTATTGCACGGTTTTCCATTTGCCATGAACCCGCCGCCCCGTGCTTGAGAACATTCACCATTTGTTCAACGTCTAAGCCAGATGCTTGCGCTAAGGTCATACCTTCACTCAATCCCTGCAAAATACCGGCAATGCATATCTGATTAACCATTTTACAGCGCTGACCTTGACCGTTTTCGCCCATCAATACCGCTTGCTTAGAATACGCATCAATCACGGTCTTTACGTCAGCGAATACGTCGGCATCTCCGCCACACATCACCGTCAATGCACCGTTTTCTGCGCCCGCTTGTCCGCCTGATACAGGCGCATCAATAAAGTGAACACCCTTTTCGCGACACGCACTCGCTAGTTCCATTGCCAATTCAGCCGATGTGGTGGTGTGATCCACCAGCACGCTGTCAGGTTTCATACTGGCAAGAACGCCAGTCTCGCCATATACCACGCTACGAACATCGTCATCATTGCCCACGCACACAAACACCATATCGCAGTTTTCAGCCGCATCACGAGGGGTTAACTCAACCGAGCCTTGATAAGCTTCTGCCCACTTCTCAGCGCGTGCTGTTGTGCGATTAAATACGCGAGTCGCATGGCCTGCCTTGGCCAGATACCCTGCCATGGGATACCCCATCACACCCAACCCAATGAATGAAACCTTCTTGTGTGTCATCTCCGCTTCCCTAGCCTCTACAGTAAAGGAACGTTGTAACGTGACGATAGATAGGAAACAAGCAAAAGTTCCTTTTGATCTTGGCGTTATAGACAGAAACCTCGTTGCTATTAATCGAAAGCATACGCGCACATTAACCAATAAAGTGCTACCCTAACGCGGACTTATCTTAAGAGATGCTAAAAATGAGCAAACTGACTGCAGATACCCAAGCGAACCTGATGCTTTTCGTTGAAGAAACCCAACGCACCCAAGTGGTGTGGGGCTTGAAAAACGAAGAAGATGGTTGGCTGGCTTGCGACTCTTCTGAATTCGAAAACAGCGAAGTAATGCCTTTCTGGTCTGCAAAAGAAGATGCAGAACATCATAATGTCGAAGAATGGGCTGATTTCGATGTCGTTGAAATCCCGTTGGATGTGTTCGTTGAAGATTGGTTAGTCACGCTCAGCGAAGATGGCGTACTGGTTGGTACCAACTGGAATGCAGAGCTAGAAGGCAAAGAACTTGAGCCTGCGGAACTCGCGAAACTATACCTGTAGTCAAACGACTCTGACAGATGCAAAAAAGGGGCTAGCGGTGTTATCCGCCAGCCCCTTTTTTATATCAGTCGATACACAATCGTTCACTTAGAAACTAGAAACTAGAAACTAGAAACTAGAAACTAGAAACTAGAAACTAGAAAAGATTAGAGCATTCGCCGCTATGTATTACACCGCGACCGAATCATACAACGCGATTCCAGTCAGTACCGACATTTCATCAAGATACTGGCGAACATGACCCGGATAACGCAGCCCTTTTATCACGGTATAATTGCGTAGGAACGGAAAGAGATTTACGTCGTCATATGTCAGTTGATTATGACGCTGTGAAGGCGGCACCAGCCAATCAAGCTTGAACAGTTCCACGTTCAATTTGGCAAGATATTCTTCACTGTTAGCAAAGGCTTCATCAAACGTCATTCCGATCATGGCGGATTTGTTTTTGATAAACCATGCATTCGCCTCTTCACTTTGAAATTCCGGTAAATCGATCATCATCCAACGCGGATAAATCAGGTGAGAACCGAAATATCCAGCCACTTCCATCCACGATGAAATGCGATCACTCTGACGGCCAGCGGCCACAATAGGTTGCCCATCCACGTTGTCAAAGTACGCCGCGATATCAAGACTTTCAGCCATATAAGAACCATCAGGCGTTTCTAGAATCGGTACCAAGTTAGCACCCACTTTCTCGACACGTGCCTCAACATCATGGTTCTGAAGATAGACAAGCTCCACATCCACCTTTTTCAAGCCGGCGACCATCATAGCCTTGATACAGAATGGGCAATGATCGAACACGAACAGTTTCATACAACATCCTTTTTTGAAACACGGCATGTGCCCACGTTTTGTTGTGGCACAGAATTGGAATCGCGATTGTAATGAGTTTTATCAACAAGCGATATGACGCCCTCCGCAATCTGCATAAAGGGCAAAAATCCATGCCACATTCCAAAGCAGGAGAAGACGAAAACTAGACCGCGGCTTTTTTGGGTGTTCGCGTAAACAAAAGATAAACCAGAGGCACAATGCAGACAAAAGGCAACATGGCTAAGTTAAGCGTTTGCCACCCTAAGGTGACTTCGAGATTCCCCGCCAACAATGCTGTAATAGTGACACTACCAAACACCGCAAACTCATTGAATGCCTGTGCGCGCGATTTATCCTGAGGCAAATATGTCTGGGTGAGTTTACTGGTCGCACCAATAAACATGAAATTCCACCCTACTCCAAGCAGGACCAAAGCCACACGGAAATGCCACTCCGACACCCCATTCATGTTCACTAAAATACAGGCGATAAAGAACAAGCTCCCCAGCATGATGGTCATGCGAGTCCCGATTTTACCAATAATCGACCCGGTGAAAAATGACGGAGCAAACATCCCTAATACGTGCCACTCAATCACCAGCGCCGCCTGCTCGAACTCAAATCCGTGCTTGTGCATAGCAATGGGCGTGACTGTCATCAACAAATTCATCACCGCATACGCGACAACGGCTGCGAACACTGCAACCAAATATCCTGGAGCGCGAATAATGCGAAACACCGAGCGTGGTGGGTTGTTTTTATCAATCGCCGGAGCTGGCGGTAAGCCGATAAATTGCAGAACAATGAGAGAGATAATATAAAGCACAGTGATGCCAACGAAAGCACCGCTAAAATGCGTACCGGGTAGCCAGTGCTGACTGGCAATTGCGAGGTTTGGGCCAAGCACTGCCGCCAGCACGCCTCCGACCATGGATAATGAAATGGCCTTATCGCGGCTTTCAGGGGCGCTCACTTCCAACGCAGCAAAGCGATACAAGGTGCCAAATCCAATCCCGACGCCCAGCAGCAAAGTACTGAAGCAAAATAGCCAGAAAGCCGCTTCACTCAAGGCATAAACACACAATAACGCGCCAAAAATGCCAATAATATTGCCAAGCATGAACCCATTTTTTCGACCGACTTTCGCCATAATGAGAGAGGCAGGGATAGTGGCTAGCATCAAACCAACAAACTGAGTAGAAACAGGCAAGGTGACCCAACTGTCACTCGGGGAGAGTTGTTGACCTATCAGGCCATTAACCGAAATGAGCACGATATTTCCACTCATAAGAAGGGCTTGGCAAAGCGCCAACAACCAAACATTTCTATTCATTCCGTGAATATCCAGAGCAAAGGAAAGCAATCATCCGAGTATCCCGCAGCGAGGTAGTGACAGCAACCTTTGAAAGGGTTTTCAATTCATCAACATTTCAAACCTTCGAACAAACAGCCGCCAGTTTACATGCTGGATCACATCTTAAGCCTGTGTAAGGCATTCTAATATTCCTGTCTCGATATTAAGCCACACAGAATCAACAGAGTGTGCAAACCTTTAAATGTTAACAAGCCAGCTCGTATCACTATTTATACTCAAGGAAGGTGTTAGCTATGTCCGTGGTTTCAAATCAGGCAATAGAAATACTTGGGGAATCAGACGTCGATTTTCTCTATGGCTCAACGCAAGATGACTACTTTGATTTGCAACGCGACAACGATGATCTCACCATTGTTGGGTTCAGCGGTCATGACACTATGTATGCGGGTCGCGGTGATGACATATTGGTCGGTGGTGCAGGTAACGATTTTCTCTTTGCAAGTTTCGGCAGTAACTCGTTGCGCGGCGGTACGGGTGACGATTATATTCTGAGTAAAATCGACCCAGACCAAGATCGCGGCAACTATCGCGATGTGATGCAAGGCGGTATCGGCGACGATACTCTCTCTTCTGAAAGCTCGCAAAACTGCACGATGTATGGCGGAAAAGGCGATGACTTTTTCTCATTTAGAGATCTCGGCGCAGCCGAGTCTGGCGTGAGTTTCTGCATTGGCGGACAAGGAGCAGATTCATTTAATTTCTTTGAGTTTGAGGAAAGCGATGATGTCGACCCAAGCAATACCGTAGTGCGTATTACTGATTTTGAAGTCGGCGTTGATAAGCTCGCGTTCCACTTTTATGGCAATGAATACCTCACCAATCAAGACACTTCATTTATCGTGACGCAACAAGGCGCAAACATGCTGATAAACTTTCAGGACAAGGTAACCATTGTCTTGCATAGTATTGATAGCACCAATGTCACCACGAGCGACCTGTTTCGCAATGATGATTTAGAGCCTATAAACCCGATTCTTTTCTAACGTTTAGTTTCACCGTTAAAACCTTACCGGTGCACCGAACTGAGGTTTTGGTTGGGCATTGCCGCCCTATCTTTAAGAATAGTTGCCAATAGCAACCTATATACTCGAGCCACCTCAATAACTCAATGCATAACGGCTCGGGGATATTGTCCATACGATCACAGTAACCCCCTTTCTCTTTCATCATAATTTCGATGCACTTCAATCTATAAGGCATAACTCGTGAACTGCGCTGTGAAATACCGCTAGCGTGTTGTTTTTTTTAACACCATCAATACCATGCTCATAGTTAAGTTGTTTTTGGAAACTAATGTTTTGTCAATAAAACTCAGCCGCACAACCAACACTGCTGGAATCATCAATTCTTTGTGGCAGTCACCTGGCGTGTCTCGGATTGATATGGCCATGAAATTAGGGCTAGATAAGTCTACCGTAACAAAGACTGTTAACCATCTCATTGATATCGGCATGATCGTCGAGCAGCCTCAGGCTGTGTCCGGAAAGGGGGGCCGCCCCAAAGTCTCATTGTTATTCAACGCTGAGTTTGGCGTAATAATTGGTGTCGATGTCAATTCTGATGCCATCAAAGTTTCCGTCATCAACTTGCTCGGGCAGGTGATCTATCACGACATGATCGCCATCGATACCCAAGCCCTCATAGATAAAGCCGTTGCTGATGCTTTGCTACCTTGCATTGAAACCATTCAATCATTGTTCCCCCGTATTTTGGCAATTGGTATTGGTATGCCGGGGCTGATTGATCCAGACAAGGGTCAACTACACGTTTCTCATTCCCTAAACGCTAGGTCGACCATCAACTTTACCTCTCGATTTAAGCGATATTTCCCCTATCCAGTTTTCATCGACAACGATGCAAACTGCGGCGCTTGGGGTGAGCTCATGCAGCAACGAAGCCTGCCCTTTGATCACTTCCTCTATGTGCTGCTTTCAACGCACCATGCGAGAGAGCTTTATCACCGACTAGGGATTGGCGTAGGCGTGGTGCTCAATCGCCAACTGTTTTATGGCGAGCAATTTATGGCGGGGCAATTTAACAGCCAGGCGCTGATGCAAGGCGCTGAACCGACGCCTAGCGTCATCATCGAAGAATTCTCATCACTTGCCGTAAACGTTTGTAGTTTAATGAGTATTCGCCGGATCGTCATCGGTGGTAATGGCATGTCTTTCGGTTCTGAACTCGCGGCTTCACTGCGAAAGCACAGTGACAATCTGGCGGGGTCATTAATCGTCAAACCCAACATCGAGTTTTCATTGTTAGGTCCACAAGCCGCTGCGATGGGTGCAGCCTGTATGGCTTGGCAAAAATTGCTCACACCCGAACTCAAGCTTGCTGAAAGTCTCGGCCTGTCTGAAAACGGAAATCTTTCCATTTAATGGCGAATGACAAGGACGTCTGATGACAATGATATTCCCCGCACCAAAGCGCTACTTAGCAGGATATTCGACAAAACATGTCAATGTCTCTGCGTTAGTATCTTCTTGTCCGATACGCTTTGGGGCTAAAGTATTAATCGCTACCCTCAACTATCGCCACGATCCCGCTCTAGCAAAGCAAGGTTTTCGCATTCGGTTTATGGGGGGATGCCTCGTCGTTGACTATGCCGACCTTCATGGTATTCGCTACGCACATCTCGCCATTAATCAGTTGATTCAAAAGAATGCTGTGATTCGAGAGGACATCGTCATCGAAGATTGGCCAGACTTTCCAACACGGTCTGTTTTGCTGGATATTAGCCGTGATCGTGTGCCGACCATGGCATCACTCAAACGATTGATCGATTATTTCTCTTCACTGCGATTCAACCAATTGCAGCTTTATACCGAACATACCTTCGCTTACCGCAATCATGAGAAAGTATGGGCCAATTATTCGCCAATAACAGCGCAAGAAATCAAAGAAATCGATGCGTATTGTCGTCAACTGGGTATCGAGTTGGTCGCCAACCAAGCTTGCTTTGGCCATATGGAAAAGTGGCTTAATCATGCCGATTATCAACATCTTGCCGAGCAGACGTCGGGCTTTCTCGATCAAAGGGGAGACTTTCGCCCTGGTGCTTTTGGACTGAATCCAATCAGCCCACAAACAGAAACGTTTATTGACGAGTTACTCCAAGAGCTATTGCCGAATTTTTCGAGTGACACCATTAACATTAATTTTGATGAAACCATGGACCTCGGCGCTGGGGCAAGCAAATCTGCCTGCGAGATTTTCGGTAAAGGAAAGGTCTATCTCACTTACCTAAATAAAGTGATCTCTCTTGCCAAATCAAAAGGGAAACAGTGCCAAATGTTTAGCGACATGCTGTTTCGCTACCCCAACCTGATTGACCAACTCCCCGACGATCTCATCTTATTAAATTGGGGGTACGAACCCGATCACCCCTTTGATGCTGAGCACAAACAGCTTTCCTTGTTTGGATATCCGTTTCATGTCGTGGTATCGACAAATTGTTTTGCCTCTGTTTCAGGCCGTTGGCATGCGGCCGTTTCGCATATGCGTAGAGCGGCTAAATCCGCCAAGCGCTTTGGCGCTGAAGGGTACATGGTGACCGAGTGGGGTGACATGGGACATGGGCAGCAGTACGCTATGCCTATCCCGGCTTATGCGTTTGGTGCCGCCATGGCGTGGGGACAAGAGCAGCAACTCGACAGTAATGTCATCGACGCAGTGAAAGGGTTCTACCCTGATGCCACTCATACCGAGGCAGAAGCGCTTATTGCACTACAAGATATCTACCTCTCAACAGGAGTCAAAACCCCTAACTGTGCATTTTTTGGCCCCGTCCTGTTTGATCAAAAATCACGTCGGCACATCAAACATGCCACTGGCGTACCATCCCACACTCTGGATATTGCGCGCAAAGAATTGACTATGTGGAAGCAAAAACTGGCGCTCCTTGATGCCAGTGAAATGATGCCAGATTTACTGTGGACGATCGATGCGCTCGATATTGCTTGTCGCATCGTGCAAGGATATGCCGAAGAAGGCCACCGTCAGGTAGAGCGTTTTTCATCTTCACGAAAAGATACCCTTCGTCATGATGTACAACAGCTTTTGAACACTTATCGAAAGCTTTGGGCGGAATACTATCGACCAGGCGGTTTAACGCAAAGTAGCGAACGATTGGAGTATTTATTGACCTTGCTCGAAGACATCCCCGTTCAGATCGACGCACAAGAGGCTGTCTTATGACGAACACATTTTTCGAGGTCAAATCGGCGATTCAAACACTTTCGCTGAATAATAAAGTCCTTTTTGTTCATGCTTCTATACGCTCACTGGGCAAACTTGATGGCGGAGCGATAGCGCTAGTCAATACCTTTCTTGACGCAGGGTGCACCGTTATCGTACCGGCATTTAACTACGATACACTTTGTCTCCCACCTAAAGGAGTGGATTACCAACAAAATGGGCATCGCGGTCAATGGCATTTCGAACACACCGAGCCCTTTGATGTCAGCTCAAATCACATCGAACCCTCTATGGGCGCGTTTGCCGCTGCGGTTGTCAACCACCCTAAACGGTTAAGAACCGATCATCCGATCAACAGCTTTGCCGGTGTGGGCCCTAAAGCAGGTGCAATATTGGCACAACAAACTGATGCTGATGTCTATGGTCACTATCAAGGTTCGGAGGTCAAAGACGCTATCGTGTTATCAATAGGCGTCACACCAAAAAGTCTTACCCCTATTCATTGCGCAGAACAACAGGCTGGACGCCGCTTATTCCGCAGATGGGCACTCACCGCCTCAAGGGGAGAAGTTGAGGTTTGCATCGGTAGTTGCTCGAATGGGTTTAATCAGCTCCAGGATGCTTTGCAACCTGCGGCGACAAAAATCAAAGTGGGATTAAGTGACTGGACAAGCTACTCGCTTGAATCGCTATTGGAAAACTGCACGCGTGCCATCATTGAAAACCCATCTATTACCCAATGCGACATTGATTGCCCGCGTTGCCAAGATATGGTCAGCGGTGGATTGATCATTAACAATTGAATACCACATCGAAAAGTGACACTGTCACTCATGAATGCCATCACCATCACGACTGCACCGCATTTACCGTCATTAATTCGGTTATATTTTTGACCAACTCCATTTTAATGCCTACTTTTTAACACACATGTAACATTAAAGAGTAAAGGAATGAAAGAAATGAAGGGAACTCATAATAATATCAATTACCTAGTAAAAGTAAGCAAGCAAGAAGATCTGGGCGGTTATTCAGCATCATTCTCGTTTACAACCAAATCCAATGACACCGACGTAGAGCAAAAAGCGTATGAATTGATGAATTCAGATAAATCTGTGTCAATTTTCAAAAGCAAAGAAGACGCAGAGATTGCCGCAGAAAAATGTGTACTGGTCTGCATTGATGATGGATTTATTAACTATTGATTCCCCCATGTTTATTCACAAAAAGCACCTCTCGGTGCTTTTTTCGTTAATACGCTGCACCAGATAGATCGTCTTTATCGACCAGGCTGCCATTCTTCATACTGTGGCATATCATGCTCATAATTCATCCAGCTGACTTCGTGCGATTTCCAGATACGAAGTGCGGGCGTTTGCTGGGGATCATCATCTAAACAAGCTACACGCAGTACATGAAATGGCATCCCTTCTTTGGTAGAGATAAGTTGGCTGCCGCACACTGAGCAAAATTTTCTCAACTTACCCGGTGAAGACTCAAACTGAGACAATTTTTCCTCCCCCTTTAACCAGCGAAAATCCTCTGGCTTCACCGCCGCACACGTATTGAAAGCCGCTGCATGCGCTTTACGGCATGTGTTACACGAACAATGCATGATCGGTGAACTTAATGCTTCCACCTCATATTGAACAGCACCACAAAGACAACTTCCTTTCATCTTGTTCTCCTTTCTTATACTTAATGATCACATGATCTTTAGTCTCGCTCTACATCGATTAAACCCTGTTATGCTCAAAAAGTATACGGCAGAGGCAACGTCAAAAATCGCGTTTAAACAGATAGATACAAAAAAGGCACCTTTATAAGGTGCCTTTAGCAGTATGCGAAGATCGAGGACATCTAACGGGCCTAAGCCACTTCAGCAGCTTCCGTCTTCTGTGATTTATCAAACAAAAGCTTGTAACTCATAATGCCAATCACCAGCACTTTGATGATCATCATTTGTGTGTTGCCGTAGTATGCGGCCATACCAACAAAACCCGAGAGCAGCATAAGCTTGCGGTAGTTGGTCAAGGTGGTCATATACAGTGCCAGCAAAATCACACCCAAATCCGCAAACTGCAAGGCAACGGATAACGTAGGCTCTGCAATAAACGCTGAAACTGCCACGTAAACGATGTACATAATACCTGCCGCCATCACTCCGCCCAGGCCAAGGATCACGGCCTTTGACGCATTGGTGAAGTCTTTTGCGTAGCGGTAAGTATTCAGTGATGCCACTGACAGGTTAAGAATGACTTTCGGCCACCATCCCATCAAAAACGCCCACAACGTATCGTTCGCTGCAGAGCCAAACGCGGCAAATCGCGTAAATTTCATGGTATTGAAAATAGTAATACCGATGTAGAAAGCAACGGATGTCCATCCAAGGATTTCTGTGAAAAAGTCTAACGTCATTCAGGGTATATCTCTTACAGAGGAGCATGAAAAGCTCAAATTTGCGTTTTTCTTAACCGACAGAAAGGACGTAGCCAACTTGCCGAATATTTAACCATTACGCCCGCACAAGTAAGGGGGAAAATAAGGTCTGGAGCGATAATAAGGCGAGAATGACGCGATTATCAACATCTAATGCAGATATATATTATTTTACTTCTTTCATCGAATGTCAGAGACAGCAGAAGCGGCATCCCGTTTGTGGCTAAGGTATTGAATCCAGCTTTCAGTTTGCGTTGTCGGCTCGATTTCATTGGCTCGCTTCGCATGCTCAAGGGCTTTATCTAGATTATCGAGTTTGTCATAAGCGATTGCCTGACCAAGTTCAGCTTGCGCTTGTTGGTTTGTTTCCGTGATCAAATCCAGACTGGTTAACGCCTCTTGATACAAACCACGTTGAAGTTGTGACTGTGCCAGCGACCAACGATACTGATTGTCTTGCTCCGCTGCTCGCTGCCAAGCCGCAATCGCATTATCCCACTCTTTCGCCAACTGCCAGTAACTGGCTTCCATCGCCAAAGATGAGGCTTTAGCATTTTTCGTATTCAACTCGAGCATCAAAGCGGCAGCTTTTTCAGGAACACCCTGTTGACCATAAAGTTGTGCCATCATCCTTTTCTCTGAAGGTGACAGTGCGATTCCTTTACGCACCGCCAAAACAAGGGTTTTCAACATGTCAGTTGGCTTATTGAGATGCTGATAACTCGCCGTTAACTGAAGCCACCAAGCCTTATTCTCAGGATCAATTGCGATAAGCTGTTTAAGCGAGGCAATCGTCCCCTTCCATTGCTTCAGCGTGATCTGAGCGCCCAATTTTAGAGACAAAGAAGACACCTTGGCCGCCACCAGTGAAAGGTGACGATTAATCGCGGACAGCGCTTGTTTTGCTTGCTGATTTTGATAGTGAGCCTGCGCAATACGTAGCCAAATATCAGCCAATTCTTTTTCGGTTGGCGCATGACCGGCGGTAAGTGGAAGCTTGTCACTGGTCAGTGAATAATAACGCCTAAGGGCTTCGGCGTAGCGCGATTGCGAAAGCAAGATATCAGCGAGCATACGTTGCGCTGAGCGCTGTGCATCAGGTTCAAGCTTGTTGCTGTCTACTGCAGCTTCTAATGACCTTATCGCTTTGTTGGGTACACCTAATTGCCAATACAAGCCGCCTAACATGCGTTGCACAAAAGCAACGTCATACGTGCTAGCCGTGGATGTACTTTCCAGTACTGTGGTTGCCTCTTTCCATTTTTCTTGCTGTTGCAAGTTTATCGCGCGTTGTACCTTATTGGCAGTACTCGCCGAAAGCGTTGCTGCACCAACAGGCTGCAACATAAAACAAACAGTAAAAATAGATGTCAAAATCAAACGAAGCGTTCTCATTTGGCGACCGTAAAATCAAACTTAACGGTTTGACCCTGCTGCGCAATGACTTGACCGTCAATGCGTTGAGGGGCGTATTTCCACTTTTTCAGCGCGCGTAGTGCTTCGCGATCAAACATGCGTTTTGGTTTTGAATCCACCACTTTCAAATCTGTCGGGCGTCCTTTTTCATTTATCGTAAAGCTAATCACCACATATCCTTCAATACCGCGTTTTAATGCTTTGGCAGGATATCTTGCTTCCACGCGTAAAGTCGGCGTTGCTGCCTGTGCCGTTCCCACCTCCATAGATGGCAAAGCACTCGCAGGCGTCGCAGCGAGCTTCGACACAACAGGCAACGATGTTTCAAAACCCGTGACGCTAATATCCATCGCAATATCTGGCAGTAATTCACTGATGCTGGGTTGCGCGGTCGTATTCGCGGTACTGGTAACTTGCGGATTCAAAACAGGCGTTAACGGTGTTGCAGATTGTGGAGGCGGCTCGGGTTTCGGAGGCAACAAACGCTCTCGGCGTGTTAACTCAGATTCGGGTTCAACCATCACAAGATCGAAAGCCAGTGAGTTGCTTGCACGCCTATCGCTTGGGCGTGAAGGCTCAACCATCGCAGCCATCAGTGCAAACAGTGCAAGCACACAAAACCCAGCAACGGGGACTGCCAATATCCAACGCAGCATTAACCTTGCTCCGCTGCCAATGCAATGTTATCAATACCCGCTCCTTTAGCGGCATCGATAACCGTCACTACCGTGCCGTTGTATGCGAGCTTGTCTGCTTGGATGACCAATGAAGCGCCTGGCTGTTCAACCATGAGCCTTATTAGCGTCGCTTCAAGACGTTCTTCATCCACTCGTTGCTTATCGATATAGATATCATTGCTAGCGGTAATCGCAACGATTATCCCAACGCCTTTTTGTACTGAAGCATGGCTAGCTGCAGGGCGGTTAACATCAACGCCGGACTCTCGAACGAATGAACTAGTGACGATAAAAAAGATCAGCATGATGAATACAATATCCAGCATGGAGGTCAAATCAATCTGGGCATCATCTCTGGGTTTTTGTTGTCGTTGGAATCTCACTGCTGACTCCTTAACGCTTTGGACAAAGAGGCTTCACGGCGCTCGCATGCTTTGAAAAGTCGCGCATGTGCAAACATTCCCGTGAGTGCGATCACCATCCCAGCCAAAGTGGGAAGCGTTGCCATCGAAATACCAGCAGCCATCGAACGTGGCTCGCTGGTCCCATCCATAGCAATAACATCAAATACCGTAATCATGCCTGTGACAGTGCCAAGTAATCCGAGCATAGGGCAAATCACCACCAGCCCTTTAATCAGATTGAGATGACGAAACAACAGAACATGCGCGTCAAAAAGCCAGCCGTCACGAATCACTCGAGATGCCCATGACGCAGGGTTATCGCGAGTCTGCCAGCGTGACACCAAGGATTGGTGAGTATTGGGGAAGATCAGCGCTAAAAAGAGTATCCGCTCTGCCACCAACAACCAACACACCCCTGCGACAATCGCTAACCCCCATAGAATTGGACCACCTTGCGTCATAAAGCCTAACAGTGACTGCCACCACTGTTCAGCAAGGTTTGCCTGATAAACGGTTATCTCTGTCATGCTCGCAACTCGACAACACTCGTGGGGATGGACACTTCAGACTGCTGCGCAACCAAGCTCACACCAATTTTTTCCAGCGTTCCCCTCAGCATTTCAGCCTGCGTCGTCAACATATTGTGTGCTAAGAGTAAGGGCATGGCCGCGACTAAACCCATCACAGTGGTAACCAACGCCATTGAGATACCTCCAGCCATGACCGTGGGATCACTGTTGCCAAATTGGGTGATGACCTGAAAGGTTTCTATCATACCCGTCACCGTGCCCAACAACCCAAGCATCGGTGCTATTGCTGCCAACAGTTTGAGCATCGACAAACCTTTTTCAAAGCCTTGCTGCTCATCCATAATGGTTTCCATCAATCTCAGCTCAAGAGAATCCAAACTTCGGTTAGGTTCTGAGTGATAAACCGTCAATACTCGCCCTAAGGGATTATTACCCGCTGTTTCAGGGTGTTTAATTTGCGCACGAATCATTAAGCGCGTTCTTAACAGCACGACCCCTCGCACTAGGGCAATACCCAAGCCCACCGTCAATAAACCAGCGATGATCTTACCGACAACACCAGCTTGCTGAAATCGTTGCGACAATGTCGGCATGTTTGACAATTGGTTAAGCACCTCGCCGCGAGTAGGATCAATGGTGACAAATTCTCCCGCCTTGGTTTGACGCAAAGTCGCATTCGTCAAGCCCCCGTTGGGTTGATACGGCAGCAGGTTCGCTTGTTGGCGTACGCCATCCCATTCGAGGTAACCGTCTTGACCCACCAAGCCGATATTTCCCAAGCGCTGCACTGATTTTTCATGGATCGCTCCACTCACATCACGCACATTGACCTGCACTGGCGCTATTTCACCACTGGCCACGAGATCGTTCGACATGCCGACAAACAAGGCGTTAAGTTTAGATAGAGAAGGCAACACTTTCGCGTCAGCGATGTCATCAAGTGTACGATTATATTCACGAGCTAGATCGGACTGAGACGCCGACACTGGCGAATCTACACGCCCTTGTTGAAGCTCTCTGCCAACTTGCCTCACCACACCAAAGACTTCCCCTAAACTGCCTGTTTCCAGATGCAGGGTTTGTTCAAGATCAGACAATGTCTTTTCGTTGGTGGTGAAGTTATCACTCAGTGTTTCAGTCTCGCGTTCAAGCGTCTCTTGTTGTGTTTGAAGTGCGGTTAGCTGGTTTTTCAGCGCAGCCTCTTGCTCTTGAAATGCTGACTCACGCTCCCTGTTATGTGCCTTGCCTTCAATGTGTGCAGCTTGAGATTTATCCACCAAATCACTCAGCACGGGCAAAGAAACACCACTCATTAGCAGTGCCAGTAGCAAGTTTGGGAGCAGATTTTTCATCTTCATTTTTGCGCCGCCGGTTGAGAAGGCTCAGTCAAAGATAGCGGCAAACTCAATAGTGTTGGCGCAGCATTTTTGTTGGCAACTTGGTAGGCCAAATGCAATTTATCCCTATCAATGTCGCGACCTTCAGCCGACACTGGCACCCACGCAGAGTGAGGACGGTCGAAATACCAAAATGCACTGCCATCTAGACTTTTAGCGACAAGAGAAAGGCGACCAAGATGGAGAACATCGACATCTCGTATAACCCCATCCAACGTCATTTTTTCCTGATATACGCCCAGCTTAGCGCCATAGTCTAGCTCTATTTGATAAGCTTCGAGGATGCGGCGAAACTTCTCTGCATCACTGACGTCCGCCAGAGACATCATGCTTAAGAGCCCAGCAACACGCTGCTGACGGCGGTCGTGCTTGATCGGTAGATCGGATTCTACCCAGCTATCCAGCGCATCGATCATGAGATACATCAAAGGCACAATGCCTTGTCGTGTTTGTTTGATGTCTTCCAATTGTTGATGAAGGCGATCTTTCTCTTGGTCTTGATCAATAACCAAGTTTTGGAGGTGGTGACGATAAACCTTCAGGTTTTCAATTTCCTGTTGAAGGCGTTCAATCTCAGCTTTCATCTGTTGAGTATTTTCGTCACTCGCATCAATGCGTTTTTGGGAGACGGTTGCAGCGCGGAGTGTGTCAGCCTCAATGGAAGCGGCCCTATCCAATTCAGTCGCACCCACTAAGAGAGGTGTGCTAACTAAGGTGATAACAAAGATGCGTTTGAAGAGTTTCATGAAATAGTGTGTCTCTGGATACTTGGTCAATATTTACACTGTAAAACAATCATGCCAATCAGCCTGATCATACCTGTAAATATACTTTTTAAAACAATCGGTTATTTCTGTAAAATGCATCTCTACTGACGCAATAGCTTCATCCATGTAGCAAGATTGCGTTCATGGCTCATTAGCACTTTCGATTTAACAAATTTTCGACCTGAGGCCAAAGTGCTTCTCTCGCTATATTGTCGCAGATTAATTGATCCACTCCAGCACGGAAAAGGTCAGTTTGATTCGCCTTAGTCGCATTTGGCATCAGAACAAGCAAAGGTAACGCCGTGCTTTCTCTTAAACGTCTAACATCTGTCATACAAGGCAGTACGCCTTCAGAAGCAATCAGCACCAAATCGAAATTGTATTGCTGGAGTGCGCGCTCTGCTTGTTTGACATGAAGAACACGTGTCACTTTGCAACCGTGTTGACTAAATGTCGTTTTCACCCAACCGCATAGGGATAACCTGCTTTCAATAAGAAGTAACTCCGGCATGCCTACACCCTCAAATGATATTAATTCTCATTATACTCTCATGTCTATCCTGAAAGGTCTACTTTTGCAACCTGTACGACGAAACAGGAAAGACTGTACAGCAACTAATTTGTAATCCTGTGAAAATAAAACCAATAAATTAGATGTCACTCCCATATTACCGTCAATATAACGCATTGAAACTCTTGCCTAAACAATGTCCAGAAGAGTAGACTTCCCCTTCTAAAATAAGAGCTTCCATTTACATTGATGGTATCAATTAAAATTTATGTCTACGAATAAACCTCTACTTGTTGTCTCTCTCGCTTTGTTTTTTACGATGCTAGCAATGATGCTCACCTCACTGACCTATTCAAGTCAGATATATGTGATTCAAATTCAAAAGCAACACGAGAAACTATTGAAAGATCCAGAAGACGCTAAAGTGTCTGATTTAGTAGGGTTAGCCGACATTTGCGAAGATATCCGTTTTAGTGGCACTTTGTCACTTCATCTGTCAGCGGAAGAAACCTTTAGTGTTCAACGCGCATGCGAAGACATCAAAACCCGTTTACGTCTTAATCAGTTCACGGAACAACGCCTGTCAATGCGCCGTTAACCGCGCATTGGACATTGCAAGCATTCGAGCGGGAGCCTAGGCTCCCTTTCTTTTTGCTCGATAGATTGAAGCGCAGCGCACATTGTGGCAAAGTCGCAGCCGAATTCACTCATCCACGGGCTTTAACATGAACGTCCAACCAAATAACCCACTTCATGGGCTTAAACTTGAGCAAATCGTCAATGCGTTAGTTGACCATTATGGCTGGCCATATTTAGGTCAACAGATCGCCATTAACTGCTTTAGAAGCGATCCTTCCGTGAAGTCTAGCCTCAAGTTTCTTCGTAAAACGCCTTGGGCACGAGAAAAAACTGAAGCGCTATATATTGACACTTTCTGTACTCAGGATGAGACCGCAGATCCGTGGGCAGCGGCATTAAACAAACTAGAAAAGTAATCATATTTTCAATCGGTTAGATGAAGTCGTCACCATTGTGCTCGTGGTTATACCCAAGCAACCTCAAGATGTTTGTTCAGTGAGAATTTGCTAGGGTGTAGATTGAATAAGCCAAGATCACATATGGAAATGACATGGAATCAGGCTGGGAATCACTAACACTGGTTTTTCTTGCACCGCTGTTTTTAATCTGCATGGTGCTTGAATACCGACTGCTGCGCAGGCAAGGCACCAACGACTATTCGTTGAAAGAGCTAGTGTGTAACTTTAGCCTTGCCGGTCTTCATCAAGGCGCAGATATTATCGCCACCGTTCTACTCATGCCTTTCTTCTTATGGCTGTATCAGTTTCGCCTGTTCGATATCACCATGACGCCATTGGCGGTATTTTCCGCATTTATTCTTCAAGATTTCTTTTATTATTGGTTTCATCGAACATCGCATAACGTGCATTGGCTATGGGCCTCACACGTTGCCCATCATAGCTCCGAGAAGATGAACTTCACGACGGCGTTTCGCCAAAGCCTGACCTACCCCATTTCAGGCATGTGGTTGTTCTGGACCCCGCTCATGTTACTTGGTTACCCACCGACTTTCGTTGTGGTGGTGGTTGCACTTAACCTTGGCTTCCAATTCTTTGTTCATACCTGCACAGTGGAAAAATTGGGTTGGATTGAACACATTTTCAATACGCCCTCTCATCACCGCGTGCATCACGCTCGAAACCCAGAATACATCGACAAAAATTTTGCAGGCGTCTTGATCATATGGGACAAACTGTTTGGTACTTTTGTTGAAGAAAGAAGCGACATCCACATTCATTACGGTATTCCACATGCCATAAACAGTTGGAATCCCTTTGTGGTGACCTTTCACCAATGGAAAACACTCGTCACGCTGGCCTTTTCGCCTGCCAAGACGCCCATAAGTGTTCGTCTAACCTATTTGTTTGGCGCTCCCAAGATCAGTGATAGCACCATTCGAAATAAGCCTCCCAAAAGTTCGACAAACTAAAATTAAGCTGACTCACCACATGTCAGCCTAAGTTGTTGGAAAAAGTGACTAGAAATCTTTTGCGAAAAAGCCAGCACACATCGCAATTTTCAACGCATTACTGCGCATCCATGTCCCGCTACTAAGAAAGCCCTACAAGTCGCACTAAAGCCCAATCAAAGCTGTGCCTATACTTTATTATTAAAAATGTAACCGCTTACATTTTTAATATAACTATTCAAACAGCTCAGTTGGCTCATTAAGTAGGAGGCACTATGTCGGATAAGAAAGGACATTCATCAGACACGGACGCGCAACAAACGGAAGGCATTTACGACCTCTATGACAAACACCCAGAAACCGCAGACGAAAAGGTGTTTGGTCGAAAAAGCCACTCTGACAGACGTGGATTTCTAAAAGGCGCAGGCTTGGCCACCATGGCTGCCGTGCTTGGCGGCGCGATCCCTTTTCATCGCAATATGCCTGCAGGCATGGTTCCCGCCGCATTTGCTGAAGGGCTCGATGATGTCACCATTGCAGGGAAAGATGGCCTGATCGTGCTTAACGACAGACCATTAAACGCTGAAACGCCCCCTCACCTGCTTAATGACGATGTCACGCCAACAGCACGACATTTCATTCGTAACAACGGTATTCCACCAATTGCTGTCGATGCTGACACGTGGACACTGACCATTGATGGTTTAGTCGATAAACCCATGACACTCACCATCGAAGATCTCAAGAAGAACTTCGACGTGGTTGAGCAACAATTGGTCGTGGAATGTGGTGGTAATGGCCGCGCGTATTTTGAACCGAAAGCCAAAGGCAACCAATGGACCTTGGGTGCTGTTGCGTGTTCATCTTGGACGGGCGTTCGCTTGGCTGACGTATTGAAAGCAGCCGGCGTACAAGAAGGCGCGGTGTATACCGCCCACTACAGTGCCGATAAACACCTTTCGGGCAAGGAAGGCAAACTGCCCATTTCTCGTGGGGTACCGATAGAGAAAGCCTTGGGCGGTGAAAACCTGATTGCCTTTGCACAAAATGGCGAAGCATTGCACGACATGAACGGTGCGCCGCTTCGTTTGGTTGTGCCAGGTTGGCCGGGTTCGTGTTCACAGAAATGGCTCACCAAAATCACGGTGCGAGATCAAGTGCATGATGGGCCGAAGATGACAGGCAAAGCCTATCGCGTGCCTAATCGCCCCGTTGCACCGGGAGAGAAAGTCGATAAAGACGATTTTGTGATCATAGAAAGAATGCCTGTGAAGTCTCTGATCACCTCGCCGCAAACGAACAGTGAAGTCGCAGGTAAAGAAGTCTTAGTACGCGGCCATACGTGGTCTGGGGATCGTAAAGTCTCCAAGGTTCAACTGTCGAACGATTTCGGCGCAACATGGATCGATGCCGATCTTTCCGATCCCGCGAATGACGGCGCATGGCAAACCTTTGAATCAAAAGTCACTTTCCCGCAAGCCGGTTATTACGAAGTGTGGGCAAAAGCCACCGATGACCAAGGCGTTAGCCAACCGTTCGCGATTGCATGGAACCCGAAAGGCTACCTCAACAACAGCTTTCACCGCATCGCACTTGTAGTGAAAGGGTAGGTGAAATGGCTTTGATGAAATCTACTATTGCGTCGTTATTCGGCGCTGCTTTCTTGTTTTCTTCCCTAGCTGCCAACGCTGCTGTTGATGCCTTGGTTGCTGCTGGGGAACAACAAGCTGCCGTGTGTAAAGCGTGTCACCAAGTAGAACCCAACGGTATCACGATTGTTGGCCCGCCTCTTTACGGAATAGCTGATCGAGAAATCGCCGCTTTTTCGGGTTTCAATTACAGTGAGGGGCTTTCCGCTAATCGTATTGAAGGTAAAACATGGGATGAAGAATCCCTAGATGCCTTTTTAGCCTCACCCGCTGAATTCGCACCGGGCACGAACATGGTGTATCCCGGCGTGAAAGATCCTGGTGCACGCGCGGCTATCATTGCATGGCTCGCCACGAAAAACCCGACGCCGCCAAATTGGCAAAGCAGCGACGACGTTGTTCCTGTGAAAGCCTTGGGGGAGGGCATTCTTACCTCGGATGAAAACATGGCATTGGTTGCGTCTACCTGTTCCGTGTGCCACTCATTACACCTTGTTGTGCAGCAGGGGCTCAGCCGTGATAGTTGGGACGAAACGTTGGAATGGATGGTTGATGAACAAGGCATGGATGAGCTAGACCATGAGGCTCATGAGCGCGTCCTCGATTACCTCGCCACCTACTATGGCGAATAGCTGACGGGGAATAGCGAGATCTGAGTTTTGTTCTCAATTGTGGGCGGAGCAACTGCGCAAAACTGCACCGCTTCCCTTTCTAACAATCTGATATCTCTAGTAAGCTCTACGTCATACCCAATGACAATGTATTAGGCTAATGACACGCATCCAATCGATACGACGCTGTGCAGTAACGGTCTCTTTATCCCTGACCGTTACTTCTTTCTGTACTTCAGCTAACTCCGAGCCTGATCTTGGAAGTACTCCTCTCGTTGGTGCCATTTATAACAGCAGTCAGCTGGTTTATTCTAATATCTACGAATCTATGAATATCAGTGCAGCCACCAGCCGTGACATCGCGCTGTTTATGGTTGGTGGTGTCGCGCTCGATGCATTGGTATTGACCTTACCTCTCGATGCGAGCGTTAAGGCCAGAGTCATTTCTCAGTTATCCAATCCGAAATACGCGATTCAGCTCGGGCACTTGCTCTATAGCTTTTACGATCGCTACACCGGCGAAGTGGTTAACCAAGACATCTTCAAACAGTATTTGCTGGACACTTTCACTGAGGCTGAACTCGCGCAATGGCAGCATTCATTGTTCTCACTCGACGGCAAAAAAGAGGTGTCCAAATCAAGCAGCCATGGCCCTAAAACCGAAGAACAAGCCCTGCTGAATCGACAGTTCATCGCCGCACTTGTGACGCTTTATGATGCCCTTTTTGGCAAAGATAAACTGCTTTATGGCGATGACCTGCCCGATCAATATCAATACCTCACGGACAGCAAAGCAGACAGGGAAACGGTCGCCACCGTGCAGCAAGTGCTGGTAAACATGCTCACTAAGTACAGTGAAAGCCTTGAAGAAGGCGACATGAAAGCGGCCATTCTCAGCATTATTGATGACGCCAAACCTGAAAACCAGACCAAAAAGAACAATCGCGCCCAAGCCATTACCATCAGCTTGGTCGATTTTGTGCGATTAAATGTGTTGAAAGGCTATCGTCAATACCTGCTTGAAGGCGCGAAAGTCGACGCATTAAACGCGTGGATGCAAGACGCACTGAACGATGAGCCCAATGCATTACTTGCCTATTTAGCGCATCAAAACACACGTCCCTTTGCCGTTCAAATGACAGTTGATGGTCTGCAACAAGGCCTGATTCAAGGCTTGGTGAGCAAGCAACCTTCACCTTTCTTGCAGCAAGTGAAGCGCGATGAACAAAACATCGAAGGCTTTGCACCGAAAGGCGTCGAAATCACTCAGACAAACCACTTGCCAGATAACACTTTCTTGTTTGAGATTGCGGACACACCTTATACCGACCCACGCTACCTGCCTTTCTTCAGCAGACTTTATCAAGAAGGCGCGAAGGGCGTTGTGGAATATGGTGTGTCGACCACACCCACCATCAGCGTACGCAATTTGCCGATCATCAAAACCGGTGCAAACGTGGCAGGCGACGGTGGCACGGGTATCCCGAATTTTCACTTTGTCGATCGCGAACAAGATCGCGCCTATTACTTCTTTGGTAACGACGCCATTCAGCTCGATCCACTATTTAGTGGTAACGGTGCAAAGACGCAATTTGAGCGGTTGGTTCCACTGGTCACGCTTAACTGCAATGCACAATATGATTGGTATGCGCAATCCAGTTACGACCCTCTGATTAACCTTGGCCTCGGGGAGGCGATACGTGATTTTGGTGAGCAGCGCTGCTTGAAAGATCTACGCAAGCGCGGCGAGATAGAAGTCTCCCTTCACTCGATGCGCGAAAGCTTAATAAAAGACATCCACGCCTATCAAGACATCACATGGTGGACGCCGCTAACGCGCTCGACCAAGCGATTAACCATAAAAGACAAGCTGGGAGATTACGCCAAGCTTTCTCAAAAAGGCCTACCTGACTTTGTGTTGGCCTATAACCCTTGGGCAGACCATTTCGCCCATTTCACGGGCCCCTTTGCAAATGAAATTCTCGCGCCAACGGGCGAGCTCAATCGTTTAGATTTTTGGCTCGGAGAAATGGAAACGGTTTACCGCAAAGCAGGCGTTTACGATCAGGTGCTTTGGGGCATAGCCGGCGATCATGGTTTGTCACCTATCTACCATATCGTTAGCCCAGAGAAAGAAGTGTTTGAGGGCATCCAATCGGATTACGACATGTCTTTGCGTATTCGCAAGATTTCATCTGATGAAGGAGAAGGGCCTAAAATCACCCACACCTTCGATTACCCAAGTAATAAAGGGATTGATGTCATTGTGGCATCCACCGCGGGTGGTAACTACATGATGGATCTATTCAATAGCCAACGAGGCTGGGAAACACAGCCTCTCTATAGCGAACTCACTTTCTGGAAGCCGTTATCCGCGAAGAAGGATGATCCTGCGATAGACATGGTGCACGAAACCGTTTCACGCCTTGGCGATAGCTTGGATTACCTTGCGGTTCGCGAACAAGACTGCAGCTTATCGGCCTGTACGTTGCGTTTGGTCGCGGTGAAAGATGGCGTTCGACATGATGAATTTATTACTCGCAACGGCAACCGCACTTTGTATCACGCTAAAAACGGCCAAACACCTGTGCTGTTGAATCTTTATGAGACCAACCCTTACGCAGCAGCGTTGAGCGAAACAGAACAGCAGGAGAAATCTGCGTTAATTGACCAGTGCATGAACAAAGTAGACGCAACCAGTCCGCAGACCTGGTGTGATAAAAGCACATGGCAACAGCTAACAAGACTCACCCCTAGACCGGACAGCGTCAATCAGCTTGCCCACCTTTATGATGAAAGCCGAGCAGGCACCATCAACCTTTTCCCCGCACAAGGCGTTGGCTACAACACCAAGGTACCCGGACGTCATGCTGGAGAGCATTTTCATGAGAAAGATGCCTTCATTGGGTTTTGGGGGACACCGGTTACCGCTCACCAACGCGTGACAACTGCAATCAATGGCTCTTTGTCACCCACCCTCTATGAGTATTTGTCCGGCAATTCTGTAGAAGTTGGCGAAGACGGTTGGGGTTTTCCATCACTATTGCCCAATCTTATTGGTACGCAACCATTGGAATAACACTCGCGAACACATGAAGGTCTCCTGATCTCCTACTGGAGACCTTTACGCAGTAGCTCACGATTAACCAATTGAAATACGAATATAAATCACAATTCATGCCGACTACTTAATGCTTTGTTCGCATTTTTTGCTGTCTCCGCGTACATCGTTCAAACGCTGAATCTGTCTATTTTCGACTGTACATATGCCATACAAACCCTATCTGATTAATAAGAAATCGTAATGCATTCATCACAAACGCTCTAAATCCCACCTAAGTTGATTATTCTTTTATGTATTTCAGTGACACTTTGCACAATTTGCTAGTCTTTATGTGTCGGCATGCAGTTCTACTCAACTCATCAACGGGTGAGTAGCGCCTTAATTTATTCGCTTTATCGTTAAGGTATTCGCATTAAGGATTCGACCATGAAATTGAATTTCGGACTTTTAGCACTTTTGGCTGCTTTCATCGCTTTTCCTTCTTTAGCTCATGCTCAAGAAGGAATGGTTCAGATTCAAAGCCAATACAGTGTCCCCATTACGACAGAACGACTAATCGTCGCCGCCAAAGCCCGTGGTCTCAATGTTATCGGACGCGTGAATCACGCAGAAGGAGCAAAAAATGCAGGTATGTCATTACGCCCAACGGAGTTAGTCATCTTTGGTAACCCTAAAGTTGGCACACCGATGATGGTGTGTAGTCAAACAGCGGGTATCGATCTTCCGCAAAAAGCACTGATTTGGGAAGATGCTAAAGGAGAAGTGTGGTTAGGCTACAACAACCCTACCTATGTAGCAGAGCGGCATCGTATTGAAGACTGTGGAATGTCTGTTAAAAAGGTAGAAAAAGCGTTGCTCTCTTTAGCAAAATTGGCCACTCAACCTTCACCTCAATAGCGATGGATTGATCGACTCTTTTTCAAAAACGAAAAACAAAAAACCCGCAGGCTTTCGCGTGCGGGTTTTTTAGTATTACTGACTTAGTAAGAATTACTTCTTAGCGTTAAGCGCTTTAACGTCAGCAATAACTTTTTCAGCAACGTTCGCAGGACAAGGTGCGTAATGTGCAAATTCCATAGAGAATTGGCCGCGACCTGAAGTCATTGTACGTAGGGTACCGATGTAACCAAACATTTCTGACAATGGTACGTCCGCTTTAACACGAACACCCGTTACGCCAGCCATTTGGTCTTTGATCATGCCACGACGACGGTTAAGGTCACCGATTACATCACCAACATGGTCATCTGGAGTGAACACGTCTACAGCCATGATTGGCTCTAGAAGTTGAGCACCAGCTTTAGGCATAGATTGACGGAATGCACCTTTCGCTGCGATTTCAAATGCTACTGCAGATGAATCGACTGCGTGGAAGCCACCGTCAAGTAGCTCGATTTCAACATCAAGTACAGGGAAACCAGCAAGAACACCAGTATCCATCATGCCTTTGAAGCCTTTCTCGATTGCAGGCCAGAATTCTTTAGGAACGTTACCGCCCACTACAGAAGACTTGAACGAGAAACCTGAACCAACTTCGCCTGGCTTCATGATGTAGTCGATCTTACCGAACTGACCAGAACCACCAGACTGTTTCTTATGCGTGTAGCTATCTTCAACAGCTTTAGTGATAGTTTCACGGTAAGCAACTTGTGGTTGACCAACAGTGAGGTCTACGCCGTAAGTACGCTTCAAGATATCAACTTTGATGTCTAGGTGAAGTTCGCCCATACCTTTCAGGATGGTTTCACCAGTTTCTTCATCAGTTTCAACTTGGAACGTTGGATCTTCTGCAACCATTTTACCGATTGCGATACCCATTTTCTCAGAACCGCCTTTGTCTTTAGGAGCAACTGCGATTGAGATTACTGGCACTGGGAAGATCATTGGCTCAAGCGTAACTTGGTGCTTAGGATCACACAGAGTGTGACCAGTCTGCACATTTTTCATACCAACGATAGCGATGATATCACCAGCTTGAGCGCTAGTTAGTTCGTTACGGTCATCTGCTTGCATCTCAACCATACGGCCAACACGCTCAGTTTTACCAGTAAACGAGTTAAGGATGGTGTCACCCTTATTCAGTTTGCCTGAGTAAATACGTACGAATGTTAGTGCACCAAAGCGGTCATCCATGATTTTGAATGCTAGCGCTTTGAAGGTTTCGTCAGCAGAAACAATAGCGTGCTCGCCATTTTCTTCGCCGTTTTCGTCCATCAGTGGTTGTGGATCAACTTCAGTCGGAGAAGGAAGGTAATCAACAACAGCATCAAGAATAAGTTGCATACCTTTGTTCTTGAAAGCAGAACCACAGTAAGCTGGGAAGAAGTCCATTGTGCGAGTACCCTTACGGATACATGATTTAAGCTGCTCAATAGATGGCTCTTCGCCTTCCATGTATGCTTCCATCAGCTCGTCGTCTTGCTCAACAGCAGTTTCGACTAGCATCTCACGGTATTCTTCTACTTGATCAAGCATGTTCTCAGGAACATCTGTGATCTCGTAGTTTTCAGGAAGACCTGAGTCATCCCAAACGTATGCTTTACGAGTCAGAAGGTCTACAACACCGCAGAATTCGTCTTCGATACCGATTGGCAGAACCATAACCAATGGGTTAGCAGCTAGCACGTCTTTAGTTTGCTTAACAACTCGGAAGAAGTCTGCACCCATACGGTCTAGTTTGTTAACGAAGATGATACGTGCAACTTCTGATTCGTTCGCGTAGCGCCAGTTAGTTTCTGACTGAGGCTCAACACCACCAGAACCACAGAAAACACCGATACCACCATCAAGTACTTTCAGTGAGCGATAAACTTCTACAGTGAAGTCAACGTGTCCCGGAGTATCGATAACGTTAAAACGGTGGTCTTTCCAGAAACAGCTAACTGCTGCTGACTGGATGGTAATACCACGCTCAGCTTCCTGTTCCATAAAGTCGGTAGTAGATTCACCATCGTGAACCTCACCAGTTTTGTGGATTTGACCGGTAAGCTTAAGGATACGCTCGGTAGTAGTGGTTTTACCCGCATCAACGTGCGCGAAAATACCAATGTTTCTGTATTTACTTAGATCTGTCATTGTTCGTCTCTATAAACAATTACTGGCTTATATAAGGGCGGAGATTATAGCAGGCGTTGTCGCGTAAAGAAACATGTAGTACACAGCGAGATAATTTAAGTTTATGTTGCTGTATTTGTAACCACATTTCTGGCTCGATCGTGCTTATCTTCGCCGTTCTTTTCAGCTTGCGCGTTTATGCAGGTGGCATTAATCCCAATCCTGATTCCATTAAAAGTGACGACTATGTTTGTGGATACAGATTGGCTTTTTTTCAACCATACGCACCCAGTTACTCGAACTTTGCCTTACCTCTTCGCAAAATCGAGAGGAACAACTCAGTTTTGCTTCAACAAATCCTTATAGTCGGTGCACTTTTTTTGCGCGAGTCGCGCTTAGTTTTGCGTCTAAGGAATTTGTATGTCTTCCGCCCGTATTTCATCGTTAGAGATGGGACGCCTATTGGCAATTCTTGCCGTGATCATTATCCATGCTGGGCCTTTGCGTGGTGACGCCTACAGCCAAAACATCAATATACTCTCTGATGTCATCAATCAACTGTCTCGTTTTGCGGTTCCTTTCTTCTTTTTGCTGACGGGGTATTTTAGCCAGCCCAAACTGACTCAGGCACCGTCTAAGACATTCTCACATTATGCCAAGCCTCTGGTGGCTATCTGGTTAGCGTGGAGTGCTATCTATCTGTTGATCCCTTTTCGTTTCGATGTGGCGATGACAGAAGGCTATCTAGCTGCTCGTATTGGATACTGGAACTTTCTATTAGACTCACCCCTGAATACGTTATTTGAAGGTGGCATGGTTCATCTTTGGTACATTCCAGGGTTACTTTGTGCCCTTGGCATCATTGCATTACTCATCAGATTCAAACAGCAATCCTTAATGGTGCCATTGGCCCTCGGTCTCTATATGTGGGGCCTAGGTGCAGGAAGCTATCAACCCATCATGGAAGGTGAGGCGCCAATTTTCACCCGCAATGGTCCCTTCTTTAGCTTGCTGATGGTTGTCGCGGGCTTCGAATTACGTCGTCGAAACATAACATTTTCAACAAAGGTATCAGTAGCAATGTTCTTGGGTGGGTTGTCATTATGTTTGGCAGAAGGGGCATTGCTCAGTCAATACGATATTTGGATGGCAACACATGACTTCTTGCTAGGTACGCCAATCATGGCCATCGGTATTTTTAGTCTGCTACTCAATCACCCAACGTGGGGGAATTCACCCGTGACGTTTGCTTTGAGTCAGCGTGTTCTGGGCGTTTATGTGGCGCACTTTGTTGTGATGATTGTGTTGTTTAACGTCCTTGGCGCTTTCGCCATCGAAGGACCTGTTAAAGATATGTTGCTCGCGCCATTGACTGTTTTACTCTCATTTGGATTGGTTTTCTTGTTGGAAAAGCTGCCTTTCACACGCTTTCTAGTCCAAATGAATAACAGTAAACCTCACCAGATCCCGCGCACCAAAGCAGCCTAGTTAATAAAACTCGCCGTCTGCTAAAGATAAAAAGTCCGGAGAGTGAAGTGAGTCCGGACTTTTTTTACCGATGATCACCCGCGGGCGTATCCTGAAGCAGACTATCGATTTTCTTCAAAAAGCTGTCCTTGAGATGAGCCTGGTCATACTTAAGATCATAAATGTTGTGAAATCCAATATGCAATTCAACACCATTGCCCTTCAAATACACGTTATATCCATCATAGTCAGTTGATGCTTCAACCCCTTGATAGCGTTTACCAAATTCAGTCGTTTCGCCTTTTTCCATAATCACTTCGAACGCCGCCAACAACTTGGCAATGTTGAGTTCATTTTTCATGACGCACCTCTTATTGCTTACATTTGGAATAAACAAACTCCTTTCAGCATTTCGGTAGCAAAGAGCATGTCACTGTTCATGAGTATGATTTTCAATACACGAGTGTGCAAAACAAGGATCACCGAAAAGTGATCGGTAACGCTACGCCATGTGATTAAGTATACAAGTGTTGCGCGACTATCTGGCTTGGTCGTCTCACACAAAAATATGCTGGTATGTCCGACAGGAGCCGATGCATGACTCAAGTCAATCAATGTCTATTCCACCTTTCCTTATTTTATCACCCCCTTTCACTCTCAAATCAAACGCATCGCTACTAAGACACGGTCAACCAATTAATAATTAAAGATAAATGTTGGCCCTACCGCGTGATTACGTTCACAGATGTGAGATCGCTTATTGGTTATTTCTTCCGCTTTAGATCATAGCTATTTCACTAACTTGTAAAAAAAACGTAACAAGATATTCGTACCGTTCGAAGCAGACGTGCCAAGTTAGCTCCGAACAGCAAGGATGATGCCTACGCTGTCCCCCATCAAAAGGAACGAAAGATGAATAGCTTAAAACTCACTGTTGCGCTTGCAGCAGGAACATTGCTCTCTGCGCAAGCTGTCAATGCTGAAACCCTTCGCCTGTTGACGTGGGGGGGGTATGCACCGCAAGAAGTGATTGACCAGTTCGAGAAAGAAACGGGTATTGAAGTCAAAGTCACCAAATCAAACAATGAAGATATGATTTCAAAACTGCGCGCAACGCGCGGCTCAGGCTTTGATCTCGTTCAACCAAGTCAGGACCGTATTACCGGCGCACAACGTGATTTTGGTATCTATCAGCCTATCGATATGAGCAAGGTCGACACGGCACTGTTGATCCCTTCCATGGTAGACGCCACCAAGAAAAACACGGCACTAGATGGTGAGGTTTATGGTGTACCACACATTTGGGGTACCAGCGGCTTGGTCATAAACACCAAAGACGCAGGCATGATCAAAGATTACACCGATCTGTGTAATAAACAGTACGAAGGCAAAGTGTCTTATCGCCTCAAGCGACCAACCTTAATAGGCTTCGCATTTGCCATGGGAGAAGACCCGTTTGCCGCCTACAGCGATCCGGCTAAATACAAAGCCATTTTGGACAAAGTAGAAGCGAAGCTGGTCGAGTGCAAACCCAACGTGAAAGCGTATTGGTCAGGCGGTGATGAGCTGCTCAACCTTGTGCGTTCTGGTGAAGTGGTTGGTGCAATGGCGTGGGATGCAGGTGGATGGAAAGTAAACAGAGACAATGCTGACATCAATTTTGTCGCCCCTGCTTCTGGTGCGCTAGGCTGGATTGATACCTTCGCGATTCCAAGAAAATCCAAAGCGGTTGATGCCGCTTACCAGTGGATTAACTTCGTTAACCAGCCTGAGGTTGCCGCAAAAATCACTGAGTCAGCAGGCAACTTTACTGCGTCTAAAGGTGCAGATAATTTTGTCAACGACACCGCAAAAGCCCAGTTCCAAACCAGCTTCCCGCAAGCAGACATCGATAACATCAAATGGTATCCAACTGTGCCTGCTGGTTTAGAAGAAATGGAAGGCTTGGTGCTCGATCGCGTGAAAGCAGCAAACTAAGCTCGTTAGTCTCCCATCACGGCCTGTGATCCGCACAGGCCGTTTCTATCACACTCTTTATCGCATGTTTTTGGTCGTTTTTGTTGACCCATATTGTGACCTAGTCTGAACCAATTGGCGGTACTTTCATGACAGAACACCCTATCCCGGATCTCGAATGCCGGGCATTGACCAAAGCCTTCGCCGATTTCACGGCCGTAGACAACATTGATTTCACCGTGCCTAACGGCAGCTTCTTCTCCATTCTCGGCCCATCAGGTTGCGGAAAAACCACCCTGCTAAGAATGCTTGCCGGGTTTGAGCAAGCCAGTCATGGCGACATTTTTATTAAAGGGAAACGAGTAAACGATATCAGCCCAAATCGACGCCCCGTCAATATGGTGTTTCAGCATTTGGCCCTTTTCCCCACCATGACCGTGGCTGAAAACATTGGCTATGGGCTTCGCCGCCGCAAAACGCCGTCGCATGAAATTAAAAAGAAAATCGATGAAGTGCTCGCGCGCGTGGGACTTTCTGGCAGTGGTCCAAAGCAGATTTCCCAGCTTTCTGGCGGTCAAAAACAGCGTATAGCCATCGCGCGGTGTCTGGTATTAAACCCTGACGTACTTTTGCTTGATGAACCTCTCGGCGCGCTGGATTTAAAACTGCGCGAACAAATGAAAGTGGAACTGAAACACTTACAACAAGAATTTGGTACCACCTTTGTTTACATCACCCACGACCAATCAGAAGCCTTGGTCATGTCCGACCAAGTCGCCGTAATGAACAACGGCCAGTTTGAACAACTCGGCACACCGCAGGACCTTTACTATTCACCTTCCACCGCATTTGTCGCCAAATTTGTCGGCGAAAATAATCAACGCACGGGCACCGTCACTGCCATCAATGGCAACGTGGTTACCTTGAAAGGCGAAGGCGGTGACATTATGCAGGCCAATGCGGGAAGCCCGCTTTCAATTGGTCAACGCTCTGATGTGTTTGTGCGTCCAGAAGCGATCAGCATTGCTTTTCCAGACGCCAAGCCTGCGACTGCCGACAACGGGTTTGATGTCGCAGTGAAAGAGATCCTGTTTGACGGTTCTCGCAGCCAATTGGTGGTCGATTGCCCACAGCACCAAACGCAATTTTCCGTTCAATTACCGCAAACCGAAGCGTTTCGTCATGTACGTCCTGGCGACGCACTGTTTGTGCATTGGCAGTCGCAGTTTTCTCGCTGCCTACCCTCACAGAAATAGGACTCCACCATGATTGAACGAGGTAACCGACTTGCCCTGTTTCTGCTGCTGACGCCCTTTCTACTTTGGCTGACACTGCTGATCATCTTGCCTCATATGCAGATGTTTTCTATTTCGATTCACGACCGCGCGGTCGGTGGCGCGAAGGTACTGAGTATCGAAAACTACGCCACGTTTTTCAGTGAGCCTCTTTACTGGCGTACCTTTATGCGCACCGCGGTGATGTCCTTGTTAGCAACAGCCCTAACCTTAGTGATCGCCTTTCCAGTCGCCTTTTATATTGCCAAGGTGTGCCAAGGAAAAGCTAAAAGCTTGCTGTTTGTCGCCTGTTTACTGCCATTTTGGGTCAGTGAATTGGTGCGATCTTACGGCTGGATGATCTTGTTACGCGAGTCAGGGTTAGTGAGCGGTTTACTGCAAACCCTTGGCCTTGTTGATCAACCCGTTGAGCTACTATACAACGATGTGACCATCATGGTGGGGTTGGTCTACACCTCCATGTTGTTTATGGTCGTGCCCCTTGTCACCACACTAGACAGCCTTGATAACAGTCTTATTGAAGCGGCCTATGATTTGGGCGGAAGCAGTTGGGATGTAATGCGAGAAGTCGTGATACCCCATGCCATGAGCGGCATTGTGGCTGGGTGCATTGTGGTCTTCATGCTGACGTTAGGTAATTACCTCACCCCAACATTGCTGGGCGGAAAAGACAGCCTGTGGTTTACCGAACAAATATTTACCCAGTTCATCACTCGCTTCAACTGGGAACAAGGCTCTGCGTTCGGCATTTTGCTGCTGGGCATGTCATCACTGATGGTCTGGGGCGGCTTGAAGCTGACTCGACAATCCTTCGTTAAGACAATGGGGTAACAACATGATCCCTTCATTGCCTACCAATAAACGTTTCGCCCGTGCTTATCAGGGATACATTGCCCTTTTCTTCCTTTTTCTGATGCTGCCATTAGTCGTGGTTGCCGTGTTCTCATTTAACGACAGTTTGTTCCCTTCCCTGCCGTGGAACGGGTTCACCATGGATTGGTTTACAGGTACGTCCGAACCTAAAGTGGGCATTTTTCATGACCGAGAACTCACGGACGGCATTGGCGTCAGCTTATTTGTTGCCATCGCTGTCACCCTGTGTTCACTGACCTTCGCCACCACAAACGCATTCCTTTTTGAGCGGTTTGAATTTCGCTTCAAAGGGTTCTGCTATGTGCTGCTTTTATTGCCGTTGGTCATTCCTGGCGTGATTTTAGGCGTGTCGATTCTGCTGATGAGCAGCACCATCGCCAATGGCATTGAAGACAGCATAGGCTGGGATATTGAGTGGATGCGACCGGGACTGGTGCTCGTGGTACTGGGTCAGTTTGCCTTTATCACCACCATTTGTACCTTGGTGATTGCGGCAAGACTGCGCAAATTTGATATCAGCTTAGAAGAGGCTGCGCTGAATCTCGGTGCCACGAAAACAGAAGCCGTGTTTACTATCACCTTACCATTTTTGCGTCCTGCATTGATTGGCGCAGGGATCATTGCGTTTTTAATGTCGTTTGAGAACTTCAACACGACACTGATGCTAGTCGGCTCTGACGCGCCGCTGACCATTGCCATGTTTGATCGCCTGCGAGAAGGTTCAACACCCGTCATTAACGCCGTCTCTTTACTGCTCATGGTCGCATCCGCCATGTTGGCGCTCGCCAGTATCTGGGTATCATCCAGAGGCGATCAAACCAACACCTAGCTAACAACCAACAAGAAGGGGGCCGGGAGCAACCCGCTCTCGGGAGCCCCTTCGTACACCCGCAATCGACAGCCTAAAAGCCTGAACCTGGTTGTTTCAAAAACTCGATTTCTTCTGGAGTCGACTCACGACCCAGTATCATATTGCGGTGCGGATACCGGCCAAAACGGTCGATAATCACTTTATGTTTCAGCTCAAACTCGTAACAGGTTTTCTCTTCCAGGCTATCAAAGAGTTGTACCGATTCTTTATGAACTTCCAATGACTCACTGTGCATGAACGGCATGTACAAAAAAGGACGTTCAACTTCCGTCAACTCTCTATCGAGACCCAGACTTAAGGCTTCTTGTGCTAGCGCTAATGCCATCGGATCTTGCGCAAATGACAACGGCGTATCGCGATACACATTCCGTGAAAACTGATCTAACACGATAATCTCGGCCAAACGACCCTTCGCTGTGTCACGCCAATCCACGAGTTCACATCGTGTAGCCCTTTCTAACACAGGCAAAAAACGTTGCTCAATTTCTTTATCTAAATCAGCATTTTTTACGAACCAATCTTTAGGCGTTAGCTCTTCAAACCAAAACGTAAGAACACGATTAAACATGTCATTCTCCTTTACCCTGATTCCAATAACTTAACGGGTTTCGTCGCTGATTGTGTGACAATTTTTGGGATTCTTGACAGTCATATCGCCAAGCAAACTTCATCTCAATACCTTTTTTATCATCAGGTATAAAACGCGTCGACGAAGCACAAATACGAGTCTGTGATATTTAACGGAAAGTATAGATTGGTGAATCCGGTCTAACGACTCATCAGCTGCAACAAAATGGAAAAAGGAAACCTCATGGACGTCATGGCAAGTTGGGCAACCCACCTTTTGGAAATCAGTGCCGCTCTCTTTATTTTCCTGCTGGGCTGCTTGTTTCTCTGCATCATTTACCTCTACATCCGTGATGTCACTCAAACAAAGCAGGCAATACGACGTAACTATCCTGTCGTAGGACGCTTTCGATATTGGTTCGAACATATGGGGGAATTTTTTCGCCAATATTTCTTCGCACAAGACCGCGATGAACTCCCTTTTAACCGGGCTCAGCGCAGTTGGGTGTATCGCGCAGCCAAAAACATCGACAGCACTGTCGCGTTTGGGTCAACACGCCCATTGAATCAGCCCGGCGATGTCATCTTTCTTAATTGCCCATTTCCAACACTGTCTGAAGATGCAGTGCCTGCCAGTGCTGTCACTATTGGTGAAGGGGTTGCACGCGTCCCCTACACCACTTCAAGCATTTTCAACATCTCCGGCATGAGTTTTGGCGCACTCAGTGTGCCGGCCGTGCTTTCCTTGTCCAAAGGTGCCAAAAAAGCGGGTGTCTGGATGAACACTGGCGAAGGCGGTTTGTCACCGTATCATCTTGAGGGAGGTGCAGATATTGTGTTCCAAATTGGCACGGCTAAATATGGAGTGCGTGATGAAAACGGTGAACTGAGCGACGAAAGGCTCAAAGCCATTGCGGCTCATCAACAAGTACGCATGTTTGAAATCAAAATGAGTCAAGGCGCAAAACCGGGCAAAGGCGGGATCTTACCTGGTAATAAAGTCAGCGCTGAAATTGCAGCCATTCGAGGCATTCTCGAAGGAGAGGATTCCATTAGCCCGAATGGGCACAAAGACATCCGTTGCGTTGATGACTTGCTGGATATGATAGATAGAATCCGCCAAGTTACAGGAAAACCTGTTGGCTTCAAAATGGTACTCGGCGCTTATGGCTGGCTTGACGAGTTAATGCTGACTATTCACAGCCGTGGTATCTCATCTGCGCCAGACTTTATTACCCTTGATTCCGCGGATGGAGGGACAGGTGCCGCGCCGCAGTCGCTGATGGACTTTATGGGCTTACCGATTAAGCGTAGTTTGCCCATGCTTGTTGACAAACTTGAGAGTCATGGGCTCAAACAACGCGTGAAAGTGATTGTTTCGGGCAAATTGGTGAACCCAGCGGAAGTCGCATGGGCAATGTGTATAGGGGCAGATTTTATCACGTCGGCGCGTGGCTTTATGTTCTCACTCGGTTGTATTCAGGCGTTGCAATGCAACAAAAACACCTGCCCAACAGGCATCACCACCCATGACCCAAAATTACATAAAGGTCTGGTGGTCAGCGACAAAGCCGAGCGTGTTGCACACTACGCAACAAACCTGATGTACGAAGTGGGTGTGATTGCCCACGCCTGCGGTGTCAGTGAGCCTAGGAAATTAAAACGCTTTCACGCCCAACTCATCAACGATCGAGGGTTGCCACAGTCGCTGGATGAATGACATCCATCCGCTTAAAGAAAAGAAGCGCTATCTAGCGCTTCTCTTTTCCCGCTTTCGAGGTTACTTTTCTCACCGATCGGGGCTTGGTGGTTCGCCGTTTATTTTGATTCAAATAGACAGGGAGTTCCGCCAAAGAATCCACCACAATATCCGGCGCTGATTTGCGAATATCAATTCCATAATTATAGCCGTGGCTAACACAAACAACAGAGCAATGAGCAGCTCTGGAGGCATTCACATCATTCACACTCCCACCAACGAGCAAGAGTTGCTCTGGTTTGAGTTGCAGCAAGAGCGCCGCTTCCAGCAAGCCATCAGCAGAAGGTTTAGGCTCTTGTAATGCGTCTCGACCTAACACCAGTGAAAAGTGACTACGAATACCTAACACCGTCAGAATCTCATTAGCTTGTGCGGTGGCTTGGTTCGTAACAACCGCCATGGGAATTTTCCGTCGCCTCAGCTGGTGAAGACAAGCTTCAACGCCCTCGAACAAAGACGCACCCTCATGATTACGGCGCTGGTAGGCTTTCATAAAAAGTGCACTGCCGATACGAAACACGGGGTCAGGTACGATTCCATCAATCTTTCGAGAAAGAATACGGTGGACCAACTTCTCTGAACCATCTCCAATCCAGTCGCGAACATGCTCCGACCTCAAGCTCGGTAAGCGCAAGTCGGACAACATTTCCTCTGCCGCGTGGCAAATGTCGTTTGCGGTATCCACCAAGATACCATCTAACTCAAAAACAACGGCTTTTACCTGTGTTGCTGACAACATAGGTCACTCCAAATGTGATGATTAGTATGAGAGTAACGTTCGCCAGTGCCACTGTTAGGCGTTCGCTGCTTGGGTTAGCCCTTTCTGGTTGAAGACATCGAGGTGTTATTGAATGCACAGCTATTGAGTTAACAAGGACGTTGTGACTGCGAAACATGAGAGCAGCAGTTAGGTGAAATAACGTCGTCTTTCTAATTTAGCAGAGTCGCAGAAAAAGCTAGTAACATCGTTTTACCGCATGATATCTATCTCGTTGATCTTTGCCAGACAGTAAAATATCAACCACCTAGTCAGTTGATTTAAAAGAGATATTTTTATTATCATATTTTTGTACCTCTTGGAGCCCCCCCCAAACTAGGATCAGTCATTCACGTCTCATAGCTATTAGCGACCTATTAATGCATTCCTATCGCCCACCACTCACTTTTGCTTAGATTTGTTCAATAAATCAAAGTCAAAGAATGAAATATAGTGATATTAAATCATGAGCTTTGCTTGTCATGATTTCTCTTTCGAGTAAACTGACCGACTTTTTTGACGCAGGAGAGTTTTCATGTTTATCGGCTTCGACTATGGAACCGCAAACTGTTCTGTGGCTGTTATTGAGAATGGCGTACCGCGCCTCCTTCCTCTGGAAGGCGACAGCCCTTTCATCCCCTCGACCCTTTGTGCGCCGACGCGAGAAGCAGTGAGCGAGTATCTTTGGCGTCATTTTTCAATCAAACCCAACGATCCGGTCGGTGAGCAACTATTGCGCCGTGCCGTGGCTTTTAATCGTGAAGAAGGGATTGATATCGAACCGGGTGATCTACGTTTTGGTCGCTCAGCGTTAGCGACCTATTTAGAAGATCCTGAAGAGGTTTACTACGTTAAGTCTCCAAAGTCTTTTCTAGGAGCAACGGGGTTGCGCGACGTGCAAGTCAGTTTCTTCGAAGATCTGGTGTGCGCAATGATGGCTAACATCAAGCAACAAGCAGAAGCCAATCTACAGGATGACATTTTGCAGGCTGTGATTGGCCGCCCAGTGAACTTTCAAGGAAGCGGCGGTGAAAAAGCCAACCAACAGGCAGAATCAATTCTTACTGCCGCCGCCAAACGCGCCGGATTTAAAGACGTGCTATTCCAATTTGAACCCGTTGCCGCAGGTTTGGAATATGAAAGCACACTGAGACAAGACAGCACTGTTTTAGTGGTCGATATTGGTGGTGGCACCACAGACTGTAGCTTGATTCAGATGGGTCCAAGCTGGAGGAACCAAGAAGATCGCCACGCTTCGTTGCTGGGACACTCGGGGTGTCGTGTCGGTGGGAACGACCTTGATATTCATTTGGCATTTGATCAACTCATGCCGCTGTTTGGCAAAGGTTCAACCCTGCAACGCGGTATTGATATGCCCGTGACACAGTTTTGGAATCCCATAGCAATCAACAATGTTGTCGCTCAGTCCGATTTCTATGCCTCTGCCAATCGCAAAGTACTAGAACAACTCATGCGTGATGCCAGCGAACCTGAAAAGATCGCACGTTTGATTAACGTGCATAGAGAAACGCTGGGTTATCAAATCGTTCGTGGCGCAGAAGAAGCGAAGATTTTGCTTTCAGAGCAACCTACCACGCAAGTGACGCTACCCATGGTTGGTGAGCAACTGAATGTTGATATCAACACAGAACAGTTAGCAGATGCGATAGTGAAACCCGTGACTAAGATTACCGAATTGGTGACCGAGGCATTGGCGCAAGCACAAATCAAGCCTGATGCCATTTTCATGACAGGTGGTAGTGCGCGATCTCCGATTTTACGTGCGTTGCTTGAAACAACGTTACCAGGTGTACCTATCGTCGCTGGTGACTATTTTGGTTCTGTAACATCAGGTCTTGCCCGCCACGCTGCTGCGCGATTTGCGTAAAAAAAGACAATGTCAGAAAGGCATAAAGAAATCCACCTACCTGAGTTGTCTCCATCATAGGGACATGTTCAGGTAGGTGTTCGTCAAGGCGGACGAATTGTTCAATCGGTGATACTTCACTCAGATTGACATCAGCGAGAAAAGGCAGTGGATTGCTGATAAAACACTCACTCATAGTAGCTACTATTGAGTGGAGTGTTATTTATTACATAGAGAGGGGAAAATAGCGCGAAGAGAGCCATTTTGTGCGGCACACTTCTAAAGTTCTAATCGATAAGATAGTGATTAACCGCAGAAAAGCACATCGCTATTCCATTAATGACGGCACCTCAGCGACACAATCAGACAGTTTTACATCAAATTCCGTAATAAACTCGCCTACCATGTCAAAATAGCGATAGCGAAACACCACATCATTTTCAAACAACATAACTGCTTGCCGAGCCCTGCAGGTGTTTTTCACCACCAACGGTGGCACGACCTGACGAAAATACTGAATATCAATGTCTTCTGCCACATCATCAACAATTGTATGATTAAGACGCAACAAACGACCTTCACCCTCTTGCGAGACCGAGTCCAGCCTCGTTCCATTATCGACCATAACGGGGACATCACGATTGATGCGTATCTCAGCGGCTTTAACAAATGAAGGAGCCGCGTCATACATCGCATCTTGCCGGATCAACCCATAGGAGAGCATACAGTAGTCAATACCAGCTCCCCCCGTTGATGCCTGAGCAGGCGATACGTCACATTGACGCTCTACCGCTTCAACATCTTGTTGCGTGACTAACGTTCCGTTTACCGCCATCCAATCGGATGAAATACCAGAGCAACCGACCAGTAGCAACACGGTCAATGATCCAATTGTTCGTCTCAAATACATTCCTTACTGGTTAGTGTCGATGCAGTTCTTCAATGCCACGTACATCAACAAAGTCAGTGTCTCTAAATCAACGTTTGATTGTGTTATCACAACATGAATTTTCAGGGATAACTTTGAGGGGCCACCAATATTCCAACATTCTTTTTATGAGTGCTCCCCTCGTGCTTTCCTCTCGAGCACACCCACAAAGCACAGATATCAATACACAGCAAAATATTTAATGACTCTATATGTCTACAATATCATCTCAATTATAAATTCCACTCATTTCAGTTCAATATTCTATACAAGCAAGTTCTAATGCCATTTTTCATTAGAACACATAACATATTCCGACATAAAAACCGCATTCACACTTTCACATCTAAAGCAATAACCATACATAAACCCACACATAGATATTGGAAACACTCAGAACATTAATGTGATGACACATAAAGTTAACATTCTGATTATTTACATTTGTTACCAACTTAATGTGATAGTAGTCGCATTGTTGTAAAAATGAGACGTGGGTCAAATTTTAATTATCACATTGATTTTATTGAATTTAAATACAGTAATTGTTTCAAAAAATGACAACGTTTGTCAAAATGTGACATTGCTTTAAAAAATTAACCTCTTATTATCCCCCCTGTCAGTTGCCTAGAAAATAAGAGAAATTAGAACATGATTGAATTAAGCGTTGTTATTCCCACCTACAATCGTCGTGAATTGCTGTCACATACTTTAAATGCGTTGGCAGAACAAACACTGTCTTCAGATTCCTTTGAGGTCATTATTATTGATGATGGTGGCAGCGACAATTCTGAAGCCATTGTTCAGTCCTTTTCAGACAAATTGAATGTGAAGTATTTCTGGCAGGAAGATAAAGGCTTTCGCGCCGGGAAAGCCAGAAACGTAGGCACCGCAATTGCTGAAGGGAAATATGTTGTCTACCTAGACACGGGCGTGTTGCTTGCGACAGGTGCACTGGAAGAACATTTGTTCCGCCACAAAGTCTCTACACACCCTATCGCTATTGTTGGCTATGTTTACGGCTTCGATCTTGATGAAGAAGGTGTAAAGAAAATGGAATCGGTTATTAGCCCTAATAACGTAGATGCTATTTTGCGTGAGTTAGACAAGCAAGGCATGCATGATATTCGCCAATCACAATACGATGACCTGGGCCAAAATATCAGTGATTGGCCAGCGCCTTTCGATCTATTTTGGACATGCCACGTTTCTGCTGAGCGCGAAGAATTAATCAAAGCCGGTATGTTTGATGAACGCTTTAACAGCTGGGGTGGTGAAGATGTCGATTTAGGTGTGCGCCTGTTCCGAAACAACAACATGTTCATCGTCGACAAATCCATGGCGTCTTTTCACTGGCCACATCCGAAAGAAGTCAAAGACACCAGTGATAGCTCAAAAAGCGCCGCCGAACTCATCCATAGCAAATACAACATCTGGCAAACCAGTTATTACAATCTAGACCATGAGATCAATGATTTACCGCTCAACAAGTTGATCAAAGTAATGAAAACCAGCCCCAATTATCCAATGGCTGACAACTCGCTGTATACCGCCAAGCGTAAAGCCTCACCCGACACTACCGTAGAAGCATAAGGAGACAGTTTATGCCTTGTGTTTACGAGAATATTTTCCCTGTTTCAAACGGCATGACCATCGAGGATGCTAAGGCCGTTTATCGCGATCAGATGAATTTCCACAAGGAAGCGACTTTTGTTGGCGAACCACACATTGCGTTTACATTGGCGAGAGACTCAGACGACTATCAACGTGATGTGCAGTTTTCTTTGATCGACAAAGCCAGTTTCAACAATGCCATCACTGTGGGTGAAGGCACGGTTATCTATTCAGACGATAACCTTGCTTTTGAAAACCGCCCCGTTCGTCTAACCGTGGTGCAAGTTAACGACCAACCACCAGGAAAAATCACCATCGGAAAGGGTGTCGTGATGCAGGGTACGGCTATCGTCTCATATCAAGAAGTCGAGATTGGGGACAAGGTACTGTTTGGCCCACAAGTCACCATCATGGACAGTAGCGGTCACCCTGTCACAGGGCGCTGGGGTAATGACGATGCCGCGCGAACGCGAAGTGCAAAGGTCACGATCAAAGACAATGCTTGGCTCGGTATGGGGGTCACTATTTTGAAAGGTGTCACCATCGGACACAATGCAGTGATCGGTGCTAACAGTGTTGTCTACCAAGATGTGCCAGATAACTGCATCGCCATGGGCAACCCTGCTCAAATAGTTAAACAGTTAGACATCGCGCCTTAACCTCACTCGCAGATCCTCCTATTCCGTCAAACTGAAGACGAACGCCTTCAAAATAACGGGAGGATCTGCTCGTTCTCTCCAACATGGATTGTTTCATGTCTTTATATGCCCGTTTTATCGCGCCTCTATCAAGCTACAAAAGCTTGATCGCGCTGGCACTACCCGTCGCATTACAAACCGCTATTTTTTCGAGCAAAAGCACCGTCGATACCCTGATGTTAGGCTCTTTGAGTGAGCTAGATATCGCTGCCATTGGTCTTGCAGCAAAAGCACAAATGATCATCACCTTTTTCATTATTGGTTTGAGTATCGGTGGCGGTCAAATTGCCGCGCAGTGCTTTGGCATGAAGAGCGAAGACGGACAGCGAAAGCTCCACACAACGGTGTTCATTACCTTGCTGCTGAGTGTTAGCACCGCCCTGCTGTTTTTCATTATATTGTTCTTCTTCCCCAGTCAATTAATGTCACTGGGAAGCCAATCTGCAGACATCATTGGTAAAGGGTCTGACTACCTACAAACTATCGCGATCAGTCTCTTTTGTTTTGCTTATGCATCGAGTATTGCCAGTGGATTGCGCGCCATGCACCAACCTGGTATCGCAACAAAAATCAGCTTGATCGGTGTGGCGCTGAACCTTGTCTTCAACTGGATACTCATCTTCGGTCACTTTGGCTTTCCAGCGATGGGCATCAAAGGGGCGGCGTTGGGAACCGTGTTCAGTGCAGTGATTGAGTGTGTCGCTCTTTACCTTTACTTGCGCGCTAAAACACACCCTCTGACTCATTTTCGTCTTCACCATTTCAACGCCCTTCGCCGCCAAGATGTCATTTTAGTGGCACGTCTTTCTGCAACCGCAGCGTTAAATAGCGTGGTTTGGGCTGCGGGACTATTCGCCTTCCACGCGATCCTTGGTTATAGCGATCCGAACCTGTTGGTTGCGTTGTCCGTACTTGCACCTTTGGAGGCGCTCGCGATGTCTTTACTTATTGGCTTGGCGACAGCGGGTTCGATTATAGTGGGCAACTTGGTGGGTGCAAACGAGCACGAAAAATTGCCACTCGCCGTTCGTCGACACGTCATATTCAGTGGCGTGATTGGTATCGTCACAGCGGTAATTTTGTCGTTGCTGGAAGCGCCGTTGCTCTCACTGTTCTTCCATTCTGATTTACCGTCAGAAGCCGAATATCTCACGTCATCACTGTTCGATATCATGGCTGCCTCTTTGGTGATCAAAAGCATCTCAATGATGCTCATAGTGGGCGTACTTCGCGCAGGTGGAGATGCCAATTTCTGCTTGGTGACTGATGTGCTCGCACAGTGGGTCTTCTTGTTGCCTTGTGCGTTCTGGCTGACTCATGTACTCGGGTTCCCACCCGTGTATTTGTTTGGTTTGATCATAGTGGAAGAAACACTCAAAGCACTGGTTTGCTACTGGCGACTCAATAGTGGAAAGTGGGTTAAGAACTTGGCATCTAGCTTAAGTTAACATCGGCTTAAACTAACCGAGCGCTATCAGGAAATTCCATAAAAAAAGCCCGCTTACAATGAGCGGGCTCTCTATCAATGTTTCACCAGGGGCATCATCGAGAAGATGTTAGCTCATCGACCAGAACGCGGCTTCACGTTGTCCCAAGGGCTGCTTCCGCGACCTGAGCGATCATTGTTACTTGCTACAGAAGGCTTGTCACTGCGAGATTTGTCAGCACCATGACGCGAGCGGCTGTCATTTGAACGACCATCTGAACGTGCGTTTTCGCTACGTCCTGCGTTGCTGCGAGGCTGACGGTTTTTCGGGGAGCTGCTCTTTGATGAACTGTTTTTTGTCGCCAAGTGCTTTGGCTTAAAGTTCAGCACTGAAATAGGCACTGGATTACGTGGTTCAAACCCTTCAATAACACGACGCTCAATCAAATGGCCTAAGCGGCTTTCAATCATGCACAGGTTTTTGAAATCGTCTTTCGACAAGAAAGTGATCGCTTCACCCTTCGCGCCTGCACGCCCTGTACGACCAATACGGTGAATGTAGTCGTCAGCTGGGAATGGCAAATCGTAGTTAACCACTCGGGTCAGCTCTTCGATATCAATACCACGAGAGGCAACACCCGTTGCAACTAAGTATTTCAGTGCACCAGATTTAAAGTCTTCCAACAACTGCTCACGAACCGCTTGGCTGCGACCGCTGTGGAAAGATTCAGCCGGAATACCGCGCTTACCTAACTGTTCCACCAACTTGGCAGCGCCATGTTTGGTTTCAAGAAAGATCAGTGCCTGATCCCAATCATTTTCAGTGATGAGGTGGCTCAACAGTGCAGATTTTTTGTCTTTATCAACCGTGGTTAACCACTGGGTAATTTCTGGCTTACTTTGCGAATCCGCGGTTGAAAGCTCAACGGGATTTGGCACAGCAGTTTTTGCCAGCATGCGGATTTTGTCAGACAAGGTTGCAGAGAACAGCAAGTTCTGACGATCAACAGGCAAACGCTCGATGATCTTGTTGATATCCTCGATGAAGCCCATGTCCAACATGCGATCGGCTTCATCAAGAACCAAAATTTCAATTTCGTCGAAGTGAACGGCGCGTTGCGCGTACATATCTAGCAAACGGCCTGGTGTTGCAACCAGAATATCGACGCCTTCAATCAAACGCTGTTTCTGTGCAGCGATTTCTTTACCGCCATACATAGCCAATGTAGTCAGTGGTAAGTTCTTTGCGTACTGCTCTGCATTCTTTTCTACCTGTGCCGCCAACTCACGTGTTGGTGCGAGAATTAACGCACGTACACGTTTTTTACGCTGGGTCTCACCACGGCTCAATATCTCAAGAATTGGCAATACAAAGCCTGCTGTTTTACCCGTACCGGTTTGTGCTGCGGCTAGCAGGTTCTTACCTTTTAAAATCACAGGAATGGCTTTTTCCTGGATCGGCGTTGGGGTTTCATACCCAAGTTCAGTGACGGCAGAAACAATCGGCAGGCTTAAGCCCAGCTTAGAGAATGGCATGAGAAATCTCGGCGTAAAAAGAAAAGACAACAAGTATGGCAGATAGCAACGCCACAAAGGGCGCGCATTCTAGCACGAGTGGTTCAAAAAGCAGAGCAATGTCTGTGCAGGTCAATTTACGCATTGGCAAGGCGATGTTGAAGCATCACTCAAGCCATGATTTTCTCTATCATTTGCTCGCATTCCTTCTGCGTGGCATAGCGTGGAACGGGATAATTCCACTTCGCCTCTTGAATAGCATTTTTGGCGATGATTGCCACATCCGACGTTTGAATTTCCGCCAGTGTTTTTGGCAACGATAAAGCGTCTTGCAATGATACTATATAGGTAACAAAAGCATGTGCATTGGTCGCATCATCCCATGTTGCATCACCTACCCCGGCCATGTGCGCCAGATCAGCCATTCGTGATGTCGCGCTCGGCAATGAAAATCTCAACACATGAGGCAACGCCAAGGCATTGGCGAGGCCATGAGGTGTACCGTATTTGGCACCAAGATTATGTGCAATCGCATGGGTATATCCCAAACTGGCTTTGGTGAACGCCAGCCCAGCGTAATACGACGCCATGGACATATTGAGCCGCACTTTTAGTGAATGGCCGTCTTTGTATGCAGGGACAAGGTTATTGCTAATGAGTTTTATCGCCGCATTCACATAGCCATCTGTTTCTGTAGTCGCGTTGACTGAAAGGTAGGCTTCGACTGCATGCGTTAGCGCATCCATGCCTGTCGCGGCAGTCACGCTAGGAGGCAAGCCTGTCATCAATACTGGATCTAATGCCGCCATTAAGGGCACGAGCTTTGGATCCATCAATGGGGTTTTCTGATGCGTGAAAGGGTCCGATATCACCGCGGCAACCGTCACTTCTGAACCTGTACCCGCCGTTGTAGGGATCACAAATAACGGCGCAGGTGTTCGCCACACTCTCAAGATTCCGGCCAGTTTTCGAATCGATTTTTTATTGGTCACACGCGCAGCAATCACTTTGGCGCAATCCATTGGCGAGCCACCGCCAATCGCTAAAATGCCCGCGCACTGTTCGCGAAAATACATGTCTCGACCTTCTTCGGCCATGGGGTAGGTGGGATCAGGCGTGACACTGGCATAGCGAACAAAGCTCACGCCAAAGCGAGATAAATGCGCCTCCACTTTCTCGACTATCCCCACATCGACTAAAGGCTGGTCGGTCACTATCAGCAACTTGCCGAGATTCATCAACCCAATGGCTTCACACAATTGCTCGGTACTGTCAGCGCCGGCAAACAAAGTAGGACGCGGAATAGGGATCACCCTCGCCGCGACCTTCAGCGCTTTCATATAGCCTTTAAAGAAAAACAACGACGGTTGCCCCATGGTGAATGCTACCTCTGGTTAGCGGTAGTAACAGCCTAGGCAACAGACGGGGTCGCATCTAGCTTTTTCCTTTCAAAAACAGCGATTCATCACGATGCGTGGTCAATATTTCATCGGCTGGTATACTCATGGCTTCCAACACTACCCGTCAGAGGAAGACCATGGGACAGACCACCAAATCACTCAACGAAAAACAGATCGCGTTTATCGAAAAGCAAAAGCTCTATTTTGTGGGTACTGCTGCACCAACCGGAACGGTGAATATGTCGCCTAAAGGGGGCGATTCTCTGCGTGTGATCGACAGTAAAACGCTGGCGTGGTTGAACCTGACGGGCAGTGGCAATGAATCCGCCGCTCATGTTTTACAAGACCCGCGTATGACTGTGATGTTTTGTGCTTTCGAAGGGGCTCCTTTGATCCTTCGTGCCTACGGCACTGCGCGAGCCATCCATCGCAATGATCCTGAGTGGGCAATTTACAGCGTCCTTTTTCCTGAAAGCATCGCATCGCGACAGATCTTCTTGCTTGATATCGATATGGTGCAAGCATCATGCGGCATGTCAGTCCCCTTCTTTCGTTACGAAAGCGATCGTGATGAACTGGATAAATGGTCAGCCAAACAAGGTGAGCACGGTATTCAAAGATACTGGCTCAAAAAAAACCAAACCAGCTTGGACGGCTTTGAATCGCAGATTGCCGAGAAATCGGGCTTAAAGATCGACGAATAACAATCGACGATTGATAAAAATATAAAAAGGAGGAGTGAATACATCACGCCTCCTTTTTCATTGTGATTTTAACCAATGAGGCTTACCACGCCATTTCGCCAGTGTGCACTTTCGCACTAAGATCCAGCGAAGACGGCTCTACCACGTCAGGGTATAACTTGGTCATTTTCTCAATCAATGTTTTACTGTCTTTACTGCTCTTTTTCGCTTCAACAAAATCGGTAATGTAGGAAAGTGAATAATCAATGGCTTCGGCATTCAACGAGGAACCTGGCGTCGTATGCCCAGGAACAACCACTTCGGGTTGTAGACCCTGCATTTCTTTGAGTTGGGCTGTCCACGCCGCCAGTTCCGCGTCTGTTTGCGTATCGGCCATCCAACCATGCATACCTTCAAACACGCCAACGTTGCCAAGAATCGCTTTGTTCGCAGGTAGCCACAAATAAGGGCGGTGTGCCAATACGCCCTCCGTCCCCTTGATTTCGATCGGCGTACCATTCACTGAGAAAGAGGTGGCAGTAACCGCTTCTGGAACAATTGGCTTCACAGGGGCATTGGCGCCCATTTTTGGCCCCCAAAATGCCACTTTCCCCGCCAATTTCTTCTCAATCACTTTCTTCACAGCAGGCGTTGTGATGATCTCAGCATTGGGAAAGAACTGATGAATCACTTCTGCACCGAAATAGTAATCCGGATCTGCCTGACTAATAAAAATGGTTTTCAGTTCTTTGCCTGAGTCCAGCACCTTAGCAGCGATGCGTAGGGCATCAGCGCGAGTAAAACCAGTGTCGATCAGTGCCGCTTCGGTTTCTCCATACACTAGGGTAGATGTCACCAAAAAGCTGTTTTCATCGCCATGATAGACATCCAGTGTCAATGGCGCCGTGTCAGCTGCGAACGTTTGACCGGCAAGTAGCGTTGTCAAAAGCGCGATACGTGTTTTCATCATTGTTCTCCAAAAGATTGTATTTTAATTTTCTTGTCGGAGACTAGATTAGTGAATTGACCTGCTCGGAAAAACAGCAAATACTGAACAATATTGTTTCTTATATCGAGCTAATAATGGATAGGATCACTGCTGCAAAGGTGTTTTTGGATGTGACAAAAACAGGCAGCTTTACCGCCTCGGCCGACCGATTGGAGATGTCTCGCCCCATGGTGACGCGATACGTTGAAGCCATGGAAGACTGGCTGAAAACGCGCTTGCTTCATCGGACTACACGTAAAGTGTCTCTGACTTCAGCCGGTGAGCGATATCTTGATCACGTTGAACAACTCGTTGATCAGGCGGAATCGCTCTCTTTCCTTAATACGACTCACGGTGAATTAACTGGAACAGTGCGCATTGCCGTCTCCATGTCATTTGGGCATGCTCAACTTATTCCTGCTTTAAAAACCTTCATGGCGGACAACCCTCGTGTCATCATCGACATGGACTTACGAGACACAACCAACGATTTGACCCGCGATCGTATCGATCTCGCCATTCGTATTTCATCCAACCCCGATCCATCTTTGATAGGAAAGCCTATCGCAGTTTGTGAATCCGTCTTGGTCGCTTCTCCGTCATATATCGATACCCATGCACCGATCACATGCCCTTCCGACCTGTCGACACATCAGTGTCTTGGTTATAGAAACTTCGCGCACCACGTATGGCATTTGCAAAACGGCGAATTGAGCGAATCAATCGATATCCAATGCCAACTTACGGCGAATGAAGCGACAGCATTGTTATACGGCTCAATAGAAGGGATGGGGATTTCAATGCAGCCAACTTACTTAGCTGATAAATATATTCAGTCTGGTGAGCTTGTCCCAATTCTGGGTGAATGGAAGCCGCAAAGCATGCAGGTTTACGTTCTTTACCCATCGAGAAAAAACATGGCTCCCGCAGTTAGAGCAGTGATTGACTACCTGAGCGACTATTTTCAATTCTTAGGTAAAAAGTGATAATCGATCCAACACGTCACTTGTTGGCATTTCTCATAATAAAAGCCAACAGGTCGAATTTGCTTTGGCAATATGACCTCAAAATACATTTAAAATAAAAAACAAAAGGCTAGGTATATTCACTATGAATGCAAAAATCATCCTTGATACTGACCCCGGTACTGATGACGCGATGGCAATACTGTTTGCAGAGGCTAATCCAAACGTTGAGTTGGTCGCGCTGACTACGGTGTTTGGCAATGCGGAGATCGATATCAGTACGCGTAATGCACTTTACCTCAAACAACGTTTTGGCTTTAAATGCGACGTGGCCAAAGGGGCGAGTAAACCGCTTAAGCGCCCACCCGTCGGCGCCAGTATTGCGGTTCATGGCGAGAACGGATTCGGCAACGTAGACATGAAAGAACCCACGATTTCTGCCGACCCACGTGCAGCACACCAATATATCATCGATACCCTCAAAGCATCACCTAACGAGATCACGCTGGTCGCTGTTGGGCCACTGACCAACCTTGCTTTGGCACTGATTGAAGCACCTGAGATTACGGGATTGGTCAAAGAGGTGGTGATCATGGGTGGGGCTTTTGGCACGCATGAACACACAGGCAATGTCACCCCATTTGCCGAAGCCAATGTTCACGACGACCCACATGCCGCAGATGTCGTATTTACCGCAGACTGGCCTGTCACCGTGATAGGTTTAGATGTCACTCACGAAACCTTCTTCTCCACCGACTATATCGACACGCTTCGCGATACGTGCGGAGAAGTGGGTGAGTTTATGTGGGATATCAGCCGCTTCTACCTCGATTTTTACAAATCTCGCATGGGGGTAAATGGCTGTTTTGTTCACGACCCTTCTGCCATTGCTTATGTGATAAATCCTTCGCTGTTTACGCTACGTGAAGGCCCTATCCGAGTGGTATGCGACGGCCCGGCCGAAGGTCTGACCTTGCAAAAGTACAAACAGACACAACACAAAACCGATGAGTGGGCAGACAAACATCCGCAACAAATCGCCATCGCGGTCAAAGATCAAGCCGTACTCGACTTGTACTTAGATTCCATGACCCAATACGGTAATCGCTAACCTATTGCCATGAATGGCTTATTAGTCCGCGCCAATGACGGCCAGTAAGAAGGTCCAATTGGCGCGCTTTATTCCTGTTTAATTTCATCGACCTTATCTTCCCCTTCTGTTGTTTCTCGCGACTGCGATCTTCTCCCCACCAATAAAAGCAAACATGAAAAATCGTCTCATTTCTACATAAGTATCTGACAACCATGCTTTGTTCGAACAAAACAGACACATTGCTGATATAGCGTATTACGCAGCCCACACTTCAAGGCCATGGTACTTGTCGCCATCAGAGGGCAGTTCGGCTTAATACTCAGGAGATTTCAATGGCTGCTAAAGGATTCGATACCGCGTTTTTGTCTATCCCTATTTCTCTCCCTCGTTTGGGCGAAAGCTTACTCGAAGTGGCATGGGAGTTTGGTGAGCCCCTGCATTACGAACACTTTTCATTGGTGATGAACCGTGAAACCAAAATGGCGTTTTACACTGCGCACAACATAGATCGTGAAAGCCTGATCAGCTTGAAACGAAGCAGTTGGAAACTCGACCCGCGGGTCGATCTCACCTATCAAGCAGGTCCTGCTGTCTACAAGAATAATGTGTGGGATCGCGGACACATGGTGCGACGCGCAGCCATTAATTGGGGGAAGCGTCCTGAGGCTAGCCAAGCCAATCGAGATTCCTTTTTCTATACCAACGCCAATCTACAACACGCCAAGTTTAATCAGGACGAATGGCTAGAACTTGAAAATTGGCTGCTTGAAGAACAAGAGCTCGGCGATCGCTTGTCGGTGTTTACTGGCCCAATCAATACCATCAATGACCAACCCTATCGCGGTACATTTATTCCATCAGCCTTCTGGAAAGTCATCGTGTTTACCCTTGGTGGTGAGCTGCAATGTCGCGCGTTTTTAATGAAACAAAGCGAATTTTGGGATGATCATGACGGAAAAAACAGCCTAAATTTAGAAAGCTATCAGGTCTCTCTCACCCAAATCAGTGAGCTGACGGATCTGTACTTTCAAGTAGAACTGTATGAAGCCAATCCGATTTTCTATTCGCCAAATAACTTTACCCTTTCTAACGACATCGACACGCCGGAAATGCGCCCCATCGAATCGCCCACGGACATCATCAATACCCGGGGCGACTACACAGATATCATTCAAGCACTTTGGGATGGCGATAAAAACAAATTCAGCGTGACGCGAATGAAAGAAGGCCGTTGGATGAATGAAGGATCGGATATCAAGCTCAACGAGCAAGGGACACGCAATCCGAGAAAGCGCGATCTCGCGAAATTTAGGCTGTTCGATTCAGTAAATACCGACAAGTTAATGCATTCATCTTCCTATCAAGCATTCAAGCGTTTAATAGATAACTACAACGAATTACAACGTGATGGTGAGCAATACAGCCAACAGGAACTGATTGAAATAGACCATTTTCTCGAGACATGCTTTAACGCTGAAAGCAGTAATGCTGTGCCTTTAATGGAAGAGGTGTATCACTACATCACGGCGAGTCGTGAGATTGGCGGGCTAGGCTTTGAGGCAAAGAAATATTCCGATATGCCCTTTTCCAGCGCCACGTTTGGCTCGAATGCGTGCGTGGACCTTTCAAACATGGCGGCATTTAGAGAAACCGTGCGCAACCTCTGGTTTGGTCTGTACACCAATTACTTTGATAAAGCTGTGGTTGGTGCATCCGGTTTTGAGCATGTCTTCTTAGGCGAAATCAAGCGCGAAGGATCTCGCTATGAGGTCAGCGGATACCATTATTGGGTGAAGTTTTTTTGGGATGAACAAGCCGCAATGAACGGTCAATCCAACCTCAATTATCTCGGCTCGTTTTATGATGGTCCTGAAGGGCAACTCAATGCCGATGTGGCGACCCTTTCCATGCGATGGCGAGTGGGGAACAAATCTGCATTGAAAGAAAAAGGCGGGTTCTTCGTGGGTACTAGCCCAGAATGTATGCTGGCAATGGGCACGCTACTGAGCTTTGAAAGCTATCGAAACGAAACCGACCCACTACCATTTTTCGACGGCGAATCTTTCCGACGTACTGCCATTAACGACTGGCGCTATGACTTGGTGCTTTATCGTGAAACACGTCAAGATAAATCTCGCGGATTCCATTTACGTTCGTTCTTCCCCATCCTGAAAAGCCAAGACAACACCCAACCCCTTTTAGCGCCGCATTCCAATGCCGAGGTCTTATTGTATAAAGAAGGCGATGTCATTATCGCATCGGCACTCCCTAACCCTGAAGGTGCAGGTGATAAAAACGAGTGGGTTGCCATTCGCAATGAAACGGGAGGGTTGGTCGACATCACCGGATGGAAAATACGCAGCAAATCTGGCACCACCACGATTCAAGAAAAAACCAAGCTTGCACCTGGGCGAGATCATCGCATTATCGTGCGAGCCGGAGGTGGCGGTGCTGCCCTTTCGAACAAAGGGTCAACCATTGAGTTGTTAGACACTGAGCAAAACGTGATTTCAAAAGTGGAATATAAATCAGTCAGTCGACGCGCCGAAGGACAAGTGCTGAATTTCACGTAATCCTATGATGTCCATGAAGCCGATCTGACGCTTTACATCTTGGTAGGCTTTGAGGTCAATAGTGACTGATTAAGACAAAGAATGCGTACTTACAAATCTAGCCCTAACCATTAAATACATGCATGTTTTAGTGAGAGGGGCTTTTTTGGCTTACATGTTTTTTAATGGTCTCACAATCTCGTCTAGCCCTTCAATTTTCAAGGTGAGACAAAGCGCCATCAGCTTCCCAAGTTCGCCGTTCGGGAAACCCTGTCTTTCAAACCACAACAAGTATTCTTCAGGTAAGTCGATCAGTACTCTGCCTGAATATTTGCCGAAGGGCATTTTAACACGGGCAAGTTTGAGCATATTTTCTTTTTCTAGCATGGTGTGAACGCTTTGAACGGGAAACAAGAAAGCAGTGTATACCCATACGGATTCAAGATCCGAAAAAAGCCAGCAGAACGGCATAAACGCGTCTTGCTGGCGTTTGCATTTAGCGTGTTACGAACTCCACGGAAAATCAGATACTCAACGCACGACTAGAAACCAATCGCATTCACACCAAGTGGCGAACCACCGCCAACGCTATCTTGAGCGATAAGTTCATACACTTTGCCCGCTTCGACAGTGATCATCGCTGGACCAATTGCCTCAGTTTTTGTGCCAGTGGGGGTAACGGTCACAAACAGAGAACCCGCGGGCAAGCGAATGCCTGACACCCCTTGGCCTAGGCTAACACCAGTAAGACTCGGCGCAGCATTCCCAATGTCGCCATCAGCCGTCACATAGATATCAACCACACCCGCACTGACTGACGCATGGAAGACAGACAGCTTGGCTTCAGTCGCAACAGAACGACGATCTTCTTTCAACGCACCCAACGTAATATCTGCAGAATCCGTTGCATCGACACTGCCATAAGCAATAGCGCTATAAAAAGCACCGGTTTCGAGGTTCACTGGCACGTTATTGATAACAGTAACAGGGACACTAGGCGCCGTAACAGTGACGGTGTGATCACCTGCTGGAATCGTCAGAAAACCCGTTTCTTCGGAAAACGTCAGCCCTGTTACCGCTGCCGTTGAAGAGCCATCTAAAAACACATCTACCGCAGGTGCATCAGCCACTTCGTGGATCACGCGAACGTCGGCGCCAGTATTGGCATCCAAAATCAACGAGCTACGTTCACCGTTGGCTACTAGCAGTGCAACAGGAACGCTAGCTGCCCCTGCATAGACATTCGGAATCGCAGTGATGAATAGATCATTGCCATTTGCTAAAGGGACGGCACCTGAATCATAAACCACCGTTTTACTGCCATTTGGAGTAATACGAATGCGGTAATCGCCCACTGGTAAGTCAATTTGATCACTGTTGGAACGGTAATCAAGCGTCAGAGCAGGTGCCGAATCCGCAATGTCTGCTGTTGGGGCTGTCGCGTAAATGTCGACAGTACCTACATCAGGCGAACCATGTAAAACCTGAATTCGAGCATTTCCTGACGGAATAGCCGAATCCGCATTCTCTATGATGGCCAGCTCTAACGTGCTGTCAGCGACACTACCCAATGCAACAGCGGTGTAACTGCGCTCAGTCTCAAGCGTATAGTCACCGTCCAGAACGGTGGCTAGAGATTGATCGGGCAATTGTGCTTTCACTTCTACCGCGTAGTTAGCGGCATTCACCGTCAGAAACTGACTCCCTTCCCCATAATTAACGCTATTAAGTATCTCAGTGCCATTAGCGTTAACATTCACTAATGGTGCATCAGCACTTGCATGAATAATTCTAAGTTTACTTTGAGTATGTGACGTATTGTTATCGTTGCTACCACAACCTGATAGAATAGCGACTGCAGCCAAAACACCTACGGATATAAATCTTTTCATAAATCACTCCTTCGTTTAAATGTCCTGAAGAATTACGGCAAGATTTACAAAAGGATCTTAAGTCTTTATTTATACACCTGGTCAAATAACATCAAAATAAACCGAATTTTTCCCCGACACAAACCAATAAAGCAATATCGCAACATTATGTTTACAATGTAAAAAAACCAGAAGTCACCTCAGAATACACCAGCAAATAAATCTCATTAAATACAAATATTAACGTATAATAAAATAAAAACCTCTCACTTACGAAGCACCATTCTCACTATAGATAGCATAATCCGCACAATTTAAAATCGAAAACATGCAACCACATACTTACCAGACCACAAATTAATAAGAAAAAAGAAAACACTTAATTATATAAACCTTTTTATTTAAGGAATGCTATTTCAGATTAAATAATTAAAGCTCAGGGGGATATAAAAAGGAAAAATAAGAAACGTAAGCTCATAAAATAAAACAACGTGATGTCAAGATTTTCAGGTGTAAATAAGGCACATAAGCACCGTATTCAACCAGTATGTTCAATCTAACTGGCACACTTCGCAACCAAAGAGTTTGCTGTGCATCCAACAACCCACGCAAAAGCCAAGAACGGCCTCAAGCCACGTCAACATGAAACAGATCCCCAAGACAGAGAGAAGCCAAACATCAGAAAAATCGAGCAAACGAAATACCAAACAGGTGATCCCCATCGTTGCGCCTAATATCCACGCAAAGCGTTTAGGCTTGATTGGCCGCCAAACTGGCTTGAACTTCATTGTCATGGCGGTACCTAGCACACCCGATGGACTGAGTGGTGTTAAACCAAACATCGCAGCCATTGCCATGTCAAAGATGACATAAGGTCCGATATAAATGACGGGATCCCATTCGGGACGAACAACGAGTATAAATAGGGTGACCGCAGACAGAATATTGAGCAGCCCTGCGCGTGCTCGCGTTGCGGTTTCATCTATCCGCAAATCACTTTCACCCGGCAGGCTTTGCCCCATCGCCAATACAGGTTTAGTCAAAAAGCTATGATATTGTTTTTGTTCGTCAGCGCGCATGAACCTTCCCTCTTCCCTCATTCTTCTCTAAGTCTATACGCTTAGCAAAATGATGACGGTATTGGGTGGATCTGATTTTCTCATTCCGGCCAAATCTTGCTCGCTGAGCAATTTTTCGCCCGACATCCAAGCAATTCTTTGCTCTGTTAAACCTCACCCTTCTATAACTCCTTGTTTTTATTGCACCACATAGCTGGCACACCCTTTGCGTTATCTCTTGCGTTGTATCACTCATTTCTCTGTCAGCCATGATTGGCGGGCAACCATTGAATAAGGACATCGCAATGCCAACTCCATGTTATATCGCTATCGAAGGCAAAAC